>CAMDLJ010000197.1 GCA_945901665.1 Bordetella parapertussis
TCGTCACCGACGCCGACCTGGGCGCGCTGGGGTGGGCGTTTGAAGTAACGCTCGATGAGCTCAAACTCGCCCATGCGGATGGCTCAGTGCAGGTTGCGCGAGCCGGGCTCGTGGCTCAGGGCATCGAGCACAAACATGGGGATGTCAACGTCGAATTTTTCGCCGTCTTCGGCCACGCAAAAGTACTGGCCGTGCATGGTGCCGGTGGGGGTGCGCAGGCGCGTGCCGCTGGTGTATTCAAACGACTCCCCCGAGCGCAGCAAAGGCTGATGACCCACCACCCCCAGGCCGCGCACTTTTTCGTGCAGGCCTTGGGCGTCGTTGATGTTCCAGGTGCGTGAGATCAATTGCGCGGCCAATTCACCCGTGTTGGTGATGGTGATGGTGTAGGCAAACATGTACAGGGACGCACTGGGGTCGGACTGTTCGGGTAGAAATTGTGGTTTGACGTCAACGCGAAACTGGTATTTGGGCATGGTGTGTGTTCGCTCAAGGGTGGATGATTTTGTCTCATGGCCAATCGGGTGTGAGGGGGGTGAAATAATCGCCCCATGAACACACCCACCTATCGCATCGCCCCTTCCATTTTGTCGGCTGACTTTGCCCGCCTCGGTGAAGAGGTGCGCAGCGTCATTGATGCCGGCGCAGACTGGATTCATTTCGATGTGATGGACAACCATTATGTGCCCAACCTCAGCTTTGGCCCCATGGTCTGCCAAGCCCTCAAGCCGCATGCCAAAACCGCTGCTGGCGTGAGCGTGCCCATTGACGTGCACCTGATGGTGTCCCCGGTGGACGCCTTGGCCCAAGCTTTTTCCAAAGCCGGTGCCGAGTTGATCAGTTTTCACCCCGACGCCAGCGCCCATGTGCAGCGCAGTGTGCAAGCCATCCAGGGCGCAGGTTGCCAGGTGGGCTTGGTGTTCAACCCCGCCGAGCCGCTGGATGTGCTCGATTGGCTGATTGACGACATCGACCTGATTTTGATCATGAGTGTCAACCCAGGTTTTGGTGGGCAAGGCTTTATTGACTCGGCTTTGCGCAAGGTCGAGCATGCGCGCCAGCGCATCCTAGCCAGTGGGCGTGACATTCGCTTGGAGGTGGACGGCGGCATCAAGCCCGACAACATCCGCCGGGTGGCCGACGCTGGGGCCGACACCTTTGTGGCGGGCAGCGCGATTTTTGGCCAGCCCGACTACGCCAGCGTGGTGCGCGCCATGCGCCAAGCGCTGGTCTGAGTCGGGGCCGCTACAGGTGTGAGCTGGCCTTGGGGTGTTGAAAGCCAGGCTGCCAGGCAGGTTAAAAGTGTGGCTTGCCTGACACCAGGCCCAATGGCATCAGCCGATGCCGCGCAACTTGCGCCAGCGTGAACTCACCCCCAGACGCAAACCTTCGAGCAGGCTGTAGACCACAGGGATCACCAAAAGGCTCAAGACGGTCGAGGTGATGAGGCCGCCGATCACCGCGATCGACATGGGCGAGCGAAAGCTCGGATCGGCCAGCCCCCATCCCAGGGCCAAGGGCAGCATGCCCGCACCCATGGCAATGGTGGTCATGATGATGGGCCGCGCGCGTTTGTGGCAGGCATCGATCAAGGCCTCCCACCTGCCCATGCCCATGTCGCGCTGGGCGACGATGGCGTATTCCACCAACAAGATGGAGTTTTTGGTGGCAATGCCCATCAGCATGATCAAACCAATCAGCGAGGGCATGGAAAAGCTTTTGTTGGCCAGCAGCAAGCCGACAAAGGCGCCACCCAAAGACAAAGGCAAGGCGGCCAAGATGGTCAGCGGGTGCAAAAAGCCTTTGAACAACAACACCAACACGATGTAGATGCACAGCACCCCGGTGAGCATGGCCAGGCCAAAGCTGGCGAACAACTCGCCCATGGCCTCGGCGTCACCGACTTCAACCACGGCGATGCCTGCGGGCAAATTTTTCACCGCCGCAAGGTTTTTCACCTGGTCGGTGACCTCACCCAAGGGCAGGCCCGAGAGTTCAATTTCAAATTTGATGTTGCGCGCGCGGTCGTAGCGGTCAATCACCGCGGGGCCCGAGCCCATGCTGATGTGGGCCACTTGGGCCAGCATCACCGGGCCGCGCTTGCCCGGCACGCTCAGCCGACCCAGCGTGTCGAGGTCTTGGCGGGCACTGTCTTGCAACTTGACCACGATGGGGATTTGGCGCTGATCGAGGTTGAGCTTGGCCAAGCCTGCGTCGTAGTCGCCAGATGTGGCCATGCGCAAGGTCTCTCCAATGGCCGCACTGGTCACACCCAAGTCGGCGGCGGCGGCAAAGTCAGGTATCACCACCACTTCTGGGCGCACCAGGCTGGCGCTCGAAGCCACATTGCCCAAACCAGGGATCAGGCGCAACTCGCGCTCGATGGCCTGGGCTGAGCTGAGCAAGGCTTCGCGGTTCTCGCCGGTCAGCACCAAGATGTATTTTTCGCCCGAGCCGCCCAAACCCACTTTGCTGCGCACCCCGGGCAATGCGGTCAGTGCTTGGCGAATTTGCTGCTCAATGACTTGTTTTTTGGGCCGTTGACCGCGCTCGCTCATCAGCAAGGTGAGTGTGGCTTTGCGCGGTTCGCCCGCTCCAGAGGTGTCAAACGGGTCGGAACCCGCCGCACCGCCACCAATGGTGGTGTAGATACTTTTGATGTGCGGTACTTGGCTCAACAACTGACGCGCGGCTTCGGCGCTGGCTTGGGTTTGGGCCAGTTTGGTGCCGGGGGGCAATTCCAAATAAACCTGGGTTTGGCTGTTGTCATCGGGTGGGATGAAGCCGGTGGGCAACAAAGGGACCAAGGACAGCGAGCCGATGAAAAACGCCAGAGCGCCCAACACCGTCCACCAGCGGTGCTTCAAACACCATTGGGCCAAGCGCAAATAGCCGCCCATCCAGGCGGGGCGGGTTTCAGCATGCACGATGGGGCGCAACAGGTAAGCGGCCATCATGGGGGTGAGGGCCCGCGCCACCACCAAGGAGGCAAACACCGCCAGCGATGCGGTCCAGCCAAATTGCTTGAAAAACTTGCCAGGCACGCCGGCCATGAAAGCGGTGGGCAAAAACACCGCGATCAAGGTGAAGGTGGTGGCAATCACCGCCAGCCCAATTTCATCGGCGGCCTCCATCGCCGCTTGGTAGGGGGTTTTGCCCATGCGCAAATGGCGCACGATGTTCTCCACCTCGACGATGGCGTCGTCCACCAAGATGCCCACCACCAAGGACAAGGCCAGCAGAGTCACGACATTGATCGAAAAGCCCAGGGCATGCATGCCGATGAAGGCGGGAATCACCGACAAGGGCAAGGCCACAGCCGTGACGAAGGTGGCACGCCAGTCGCGCAGAAACAACCAGACCACCAGCACCGCCAGGATGGCCCCTTCGTACAGCAGGTGCAAGGAGCCTTGGTACTCTTCTGCCACGGGTGAGACAAAGTCAAAGGCTTCGGTCCATTCGATGTCGGGGTGCGCCGCGCGCAAATCAGCCAAGGCTTTTTGCACCGCCGCACCCACCTCAATTTCGCTGGCGCCACGGCTGCGCGAGACCTCAAAGCCCACCACCGCTTGGCCATTGAGCAGGGCTGCAGAGCGCGGTTCGGCCACGGTGTCGCTGATGCTGGCAACTTGGTCCAAGCGCAGGCGTCGACCGTCGGCCAAGGTCAACGAGATGCGCGCCAAGGTTTGGGCGTCGGTCACGCTGCCCAAGGTGCGCACCGCTTGTTCGCCCCCGGCCACGTCGGTGCGCCCGCCCGAGCTGTCGGACTGCATTTGCTTGAGCTGGCGCGAAATATCGGCCGCGCTCGCCCCCAGGGCTTGCAGGCGTTGCGGGTCCAAGGCGATGTGGATTTGGCGATCCACGCCGCCGACCCGGTTGACCGCGCCCACGCCGCGCACCGCCAGCAACTTGCGGGCAACTTGGTTGTCGACAAACCACGACAAGGCTTGCGCATCCATGCTCGGCGAACGCACGGTGTAGGCCAAGATGGGTTGACCCGCCAGGTCGAGTTTGGAGATGACGGGGTCTTTCAAGTCACCGGGCAATTCGCTGCGGATGCGGTTGACGGCTGAGCGCACATCGTCCAAGGCTTCTTGGATGGGCTTTTCCAAGCGGAACTCGGCGCTGATGATGGCACTCCCGTCTTGCACTTTGGTGGTGATGTGCTTCAAACCCTGCAAAGAGGCGATGGCGTTTTCGATTTTGCGCGCCACCTCGGTTTCCATTTGGGCCGGTGCGGTGCCAGGCAGGCTGGCGGTCACGCTGATGGTGGGCAGGTCGATATCGGGAAAGTTTTGCACCTTCATCGACCCAAACGAGACCATGCCTGCAAAGCAGAGCATTACAAACAGCATGACCGCGGGGATCGGATTTTTGATCGACCAAGACGAGACGTTGATCATGGCGCGACCCGAACCACATCACCTTCGTTCAAAAAGCCAGCCCCTTGGGTGACCAGCTTCACGCCGTCGGGCAGGCCTTGGGTGATCTCAATGTGCTCACCCACCCGGCGACCGGTTTGCACCTTGAGCAAACCCACGCGGTTGTCGGCTTTGACTTGCATCACATAGTTAAAGCCATCGCGGCTGACCACCGCTGGGGCCGGCACCGTCACGGCACGGCTGCTGCCCGATTGGATGCTGCCGCTGGCGTACATGCCTGCCAACGCCGGCGCTGGTCCAGCGCTGGTGGTTTGCAAGTCCACATAGACCAGGGCTTGGCGGGTTTGCGGGTCGACTGTGGGGCCGATCATGCGCACCCGACCATTCAAGCTGGCGCCACTGGCGGCCAATAACGTGACGGCCATGCCGGGTTTGATGGCAGCTAATTCGGTGGCGATCACCTCGGCACGCCATTCCAAGCGACCTTGGCGGATCAAGCGAAACAGTTCTGTGCCTGGGGCGAGCACTGCACCCACCGATGCGCTTCGCGCGGCGATGATGCCGCTGTCGGGGGCCAGCACCTGGGTTTGTTGCAAGCGCAATTGCTGGCTGTCCACGCTGGCTTTGGCCGCGGCCACGCGGGCCACGGCGGTTTCTTCGGCGGTGATGTATTGCACATACTGCTGGGCGCTGATCACGCCCGTGGGTTGTAAGCCGCGCGCACGCTCGGCGTTGGCGCGGGCCTCATTGGCCGCTGCCTGGGCTTGGCTCAGGTTGGCTTGGGCCTGGGCCATGTCGGCTTGCACCGGTGCTGCATGGAACACCGCCAGCACCTGGCCGGCTTTGACCACATCGCCCACATTGACGCGCACCTCGGTCAGGCGCAAACCCCCAATTTCAGTGCCCACGCTGGCCTCTTGCCAGGCG
>CAMDLJ010000198.1 GCA_945901665.1 Bordetella parapertussis
GGCAACCGCATCAGCAAGCCCACATGCCACGTGTATGTGACGGTTGGCAACTGAAAGGTCTAGGAAGATATGGGACAAAAAATCCACCCCACCGGTTTCCGCCTGTCGGTGAGCCGCAACTGGGCCAGCCGTTGGTATGCCAGCAACCGTGATTTCGCTGGGATGTTGGCCGAAGACATCAAGGTGCGCGAGTATCTGAAGGTCAAGCTGAAAAACGCAGCAGTTTCGCGCGTGTTGATCGAGCGACCTGCCAAAAATGCCCGCATCACCATTTTTTCCGCACGCCCCGGCGTGGTCATCGGTAAAAAAGGTGAGGACATTGAAAACCTCAAACGCGACTTGGCACAACGCTTGGGCGTGCCTGTGGCTGTCAATATCGAAGAAGTGCGCAAGCCCGAAATCGATGCCCAGTTGATTGCCGACAGCATCACCCAGCAGCTTGAAAAACGCATCATGTTCCGCCGGGCCATGAAGCGAGCCATGCAAAACGCCATGCGTTTGGGTGCCCAAGGCATCAAGATCATGTCGGCCGGTCGTTTGAACGGCATTGAAATTGCGCGCACCGAGTGGTACCGCGAAGGCCGAGTGCCTTTGCACACCTTGCGCGCTGACATCGACTATGGTTTTTCCGAAGCCAAAACCACCTATGGCGTGATTGGCGTCAAGGTCTGGGTTTACAAGGGCGATACCCTGGGTCGCAATGACGCGCCTGGCGTGCCTGAGCCCCGCAATGAAGATGATCGCCGCCCACGTGGACCGCGCCGTGATGCGCGCCCCACCGGTGACCGTCCTGCCCGGGGTGGCCGCCGCCCTGAGGGATCCCAAGCCGCACCTGTGGATGGCAGCGATAAGCCCGCCGAAGCCACGGATGCACCCAAAACCACCGTTAAGCGCGTTCGTAAAGTAACGGCGCCCGCATCCACTGGCACGGCTGCGGACGGAAAAGGAGAATAAGCATGCTGCAACCAGCGCGCCGCAAATACCGCAAAGAACAAAAAGGTCGCAACACTGGCATTGCCACACGTGGCAACACCGTGGCCTTTGGTGACTTTGGCCTCAAATCAACCGACCGTGGTCGTTTGACTGCCCGCCAAATCGAGTCTGCACGCCGCGCCATTTCGCGTCACGTCAAACGCGGTGGCCGCATTTGGATTCGCATCTTTCCAGACAAGCCCATTTCGCAAAAACCTGCTGAGGTTCGCATGGGCAACGGTAAGGGCAACCCCGAGTACTACGTGGCTGAAATCCAGCCAGGTAAAGTGCTGTATGAAATCGTTGGCGTGCCCGAGCAATTGGCGCGTGAAGCGTTCCGCTTGGCCGCTGCCAAACTGCCTTTGCGCACCACGTTTGTGGCCCGCATGATGGGCCAATGAGCCAGGAGATACGACGATGAAAGCGACCGAACTGCGCCAAAAAGATGTGGCCGCCTTGCAAACCGAGGTCAAAGAGCTGCAAAAAGCCCACTTTGCCATGCGCATGCAAAAAGCCACGCAACAACTCAACAACACTGCTCAGATGCGCGTCACCCGCCGCAGCATTGCGCGGGCCAAAACCATTCTGGCCCAAAAACAAGCGGCCAAATAAGGATCGACCATGACGGAAACCAAAAAATCCCTCAAGCGCACCTTGATTGGCAAGGTGGTCAGCGACAAACGTGCCAAAACCGTGACCGTGTTGGTAGAGCGCCGCGTCAAGCACGCGCTTTACGGCAAGATCGTGGGCAAGTCGAGCAAATACCATGCGCACGACGAGCAAGGCGAGTACCACATGGGTGATGTGATCGAGATCACCGAAAGCCGCCCTATCTCTAAAACCAAAAGCTGGGTAGCCACCCGTTTGGTCGAGAAAGCTGCTGCGGTTTGAGTTGATCACCCTGGACCCAGCCAGACTTTGAAAAACGACCCACAATAGGGTCGTTTTTCATTGGTACATTCCAATATCTTTATTTCAACCTTGCACAGGAGTTCACCATGATCAAAGTCGGAGACGCCCTCCCCGCCGCCACCCTGATGGAATATTCAGAAGTCGAAGGCAATGGCTGCAGCATTGGCCCCAACCCGGTCGATGTGGTTCAGGCCTCGGCAGGCAAAACCATTGCACTGTTTGCCTTGCCTGGCGCTTTCACCCCCACCTGCTCGGCCAAACATGTGCCAGGCTACGTGACCCATTTCGACGACCTGAAAAAGGCCGGTGTAGACGAGATTTGGTGCGTCAGCGTCAACGACGCGTTTGTGATGGGTGCTTGGGCCCGTGATCTGCACACCACAGGCAAAGTGCGCATGCTGGGTGATGGCAGCGCCGACTTCACCAAAGCAACCGGCCTGACCTTGGATTTGACCGCACGCGGCATGGGCTTGCGCAGCAACCGCTATTCCATGTTGATCAAAGACGGCAAGCTCGCCTCTTTGAATGTGGAAGGCCCCGGTAAATTCGAGGTCAGCGACGCTCAAACCATGCTGGCCCAAGCCAAAGGCTGACCAACGACAGCGCGCAATCTAGCGCCTGATGCAAAAAGCCCCCGCGAGGGGGCTTTTTGCATGTGGCCATGGTGAGGGTCACAGAAAGTCAGGTCAGAGATCAACTTTGAGGTAGTGTGCGCCGGCAATCGGGTTGTGATAGTAGGGCGGGATTTCCACGAAACCCAAATCCAAATAGAGCGAGCGGGCTGACTCCATCTCGTCCAAGGTGTCGAGCAGCACATGGCTGTAGCCGGCTTGACGGGCCAGGTCGAGGGTGCGTGAGGCCAACTCTCTGCCCAAGCCAAAGCCACGAAAGGCGTTGCGCACGTACAAGCGCTTCATCTCGCTGGCGTTGGCGTAATCACTGGCATCCAAGGGGCGCAAAGCGCAACAACCCGCAACCACACCATCCACCATGGCCAACAGCAAGGCGCCGCGTGGGGCGGCATAGTCACCAGGGAGTGTTGCCAGTTCTTGCGCAAACCCCTGAAAACCCAGATCGATGGACAAAGACTGGGCGTACTCGTTGAAAATAAGCGCCACCTGTGCCAGCAGGTCAGGCGAATCGGGGCTGATGATCTCGGTGTGTGCCATGGATTGGCGTCCTCAGGGGCTGCCAGGGTTGGGTAAATTGACCAGCCACCATACCAAAAACGCACAAGCGATCACCGCGATCAATGCCCCTATGCGCTGATTGACGCGGTCTTGAGACGCTGTGGCTGGGTTGGGAAACCATTTATTTCCGCTGAACATGGCGGTCACCAAGTTCTCGCCAAAGCGCCAGCGGTGGAAAAGCATGGCCAGCATATGCAAAACAAACCACGCGATCAACAGCTTATTGCCCACCGCTTTGTGGTACCAAGTAGCCCAAGAGACAAGGCTGCCCGATACCCAGGGGTTAAACGGGCCGGTGAAAGATATTTCGTCATCGGCCACCATGCCCGTGGCAATTTGCAGGGACAGCAACAACAGGACAGCGCAAACAGACCAAGCCCCCAAGGGGTTGTGTCCGAGTTGAGGGCTGTGGATGCCGCGTTGCATGTTGCGAACATAAGTGAGGGATAACTTGGGGTGCAAGTCAAACTGTTTGAAACGAGACCAGTGGCCGCCCCAAAAGCCCCAGCTCAAACGAAACAGCACCAGGGTCAACACAGCAAAGCCAAAGCGTGCATGCCATGTCATCATGTCGCCCCCCATATTGCCCGTGACGAAAAGACCCACGACACAAACGACCAAAAGCCAGTGGAACCATCGGGTGGGCAAATCCCAAACGCGCACGGTTGGGGTGGACTTGGTGGAGGGGTGTGGATGCATGGGGCACAAGATACATTAAAAAAACACACGGGTGTCGCAAAGCAGCAAAGTAGGCACTCTATACTCTCATGAGATTCCATTACATCCCTATTTCAGGAGAACCCCATGTTTATCAAACGCAACCTGTTGATCATCGCCGCCGCATTGACCGCCTTGCCTGCACTGGCCCAATTTGCCAAGCCCGAAGATGCCATCAAATACCGCAAGAGCAGCTTTTTTGTGATGGGCCAACACTTTGGGCGCATTGGTGCCATGGCCCAAGGCCGTGTTCCTTTTGACGCCAAAGCAGCCGCCGACAACGCGGCCGTGGTGGAGGTGATGTCCAAGCTGCATTGGGCGGCTTTCACCGAAGGAACCGATAAAGGCGAGACGCGTTCCAAGCCGGAAATTTGGAAAGATGCGGCCAAATTCAAAGAGGCGGGCGACAAGCTTCAGGCCGAAGCCACCAAGCTCAGCGCGGCAGCCAAAACCGGCAATTTGGACAATATCAAAACCGCCTTTGCAGCCACAGGGGGCACCTGCAAAGGCTGCCATGACAACTTCCGCAAAGACTGATTGACGCACAACGCCATGCTCTTTTGAGCAAGGGGCTTGGCGACTACAGCTGTTGCATGGAGACCAGCGCATGAGCCAAGCATGCATGGCTGGGTGCGCAAATTCCTCTGAGGCACGCCACGGTACGCGCCAGCGTCAAATGATGTGTTGTTCGCGCAGTCGGGCAATGTCAGCCGGTCCATAACCCAAAACCTCAGTGAGCACGGCATCGGTGTGCTCTCCCAGCAGGGGAGGTGGGTGGTCATGCCGCACCGGCGTGCGGCTGAGTTTGAGCGGGCTGGCCACCAAATTGATCGGGCCACCCAAGGGGTGTTGCCAGCTTGACACCATGCCACGGGCTTGGACATGGGGGTCACTGAATACCTCGGCCAAATTGTTGATAGCCCCACAAGGCACTTTGGCAGCCTCCAAAGCGCCAAGCCAATCTGCTTTGCGCCGGGTCTTCATGGCCGCGGCCAACAGGGGCACCAACACATCGCGGTGACGCACCCGGCCTTGGTTGGTGGCGTATTGGGGGTCCAAGGGCAAATGGTCCAAGCCCGCCACCGCACAAAACTTCACAAACTGGCTGTCGTTGCCCACCGCCAATATCAAATGGTCCTTTTCACCCGTCTCTGAAGGCGCGGTTTCAAACACTTGGTAGGGCACGATGTTTTGGTGTGCGTTGCCAGCGCGTCCAGGCACCTTGCCGCTTTTTAGACCAGCGACCAAATAGTTAGCGCCCAAATTGGCCAGCATGGCCACTTGGGTGTCCAGCAAAGCCATGTCAATGTGTTGACCAAAACCCGTTTGATCGGCATGCCGCAAAGCCGCCAAGATGCCCACGCTGGCGTACATGCCAGTGAACAAGTCGGCCACCGCCACGCCCACTTTCTGCGGGCCACCACCCAAATCGTCACGTTCACCGGTCACGCTCATCAGGCCGCCCATGCCTTGCACAGCGTAGTCATAACCAGCGCGGTCGCTGTAAGG
>CAMDLJ010000199.1 GCA_945901665.1 Bordetella parapertussis
CGGGCCCCGTGCTGGCCGATGCGCCGACCTATCCTTGGCCCGTGGTCCGTGCCAGCCATCCGCGCTGCATCGTTTTGGCCCATGGCACCACCCGAGCCGATAACGCTTGGCCCATGGTGGCTTGGCTGGCCTTGGCGCAGCGTTTGGTCGCACAAGGTTGGACCGTGGCCTTGCCCCAGGCCAATGACAGCGAGGCGCAATGGGCCGTTCAACTGCAATCCGCCATTGGCGACGCGTGCCTGGTCTGGCCGCGCATGGGTTTGGCCGATTTGCGCCAACGCATGGCCGAGTGTGGCGGGGTGATTGGGGTGGATTCTGGCCTGGGCCATTTGGCCGTGGCTTTGGACTTGCCCACCGTCATCATCTTCAGCCAAGCCCGTGTGGCGCGGGCTGGCCCCATTGGGCATGCCCACCAAACGGCAGTGGGGGGTGCCGCGGCGCCCGAGCCCCAAGCGGTATGGGCTGCATGGCAGAGCGTTTCTTTGGTTCAGCGCCCGGGCGCGACCTTGGCAGTCACAGGCGTCACATCGCCAAACGACTCGACATTCACACCACCCACCCAAGGGTCCGTGTCCCCATGATGCGCTGGGTTTACAGCTGGCTGGTGCGGGCCATGGTGCCGCTGCTGCGGCGAAAACTCGCCCTGCGTGCCCGCAAAGAGCCGGTTTATGGCCAATGGACAGAAGAGCGCTTTGGCCATTATGAGGTTGCCTCTCATCCCGGTGCGTTGTGGATCCATGCCGTGTCCCTGGGCGAGACCCGCGTGGCAGCGGTACTGATCGATGCCTTGCGCGCCCAACAACCTGGTTTGCGCTTGTTGCTCACCCACAGCACGGCCACTGGGCGTTTGCACGGGCAGGGTTTGCTGCAACCGGGCGATGTTCAGGCTTGGCTGCCTTGGGACACGCCGGCGGCTGTGAATGCTTTTCTGCGCCACTTTCAGCCGTGTGCCGGGGTGTTGATGGAAACAGAGGTCTGGCCCAATTTGTCTGCCGCCTGTGCCCAAGCCGGCGTGCCCTTGTTGTTGGTCAATGCCCGGATGAACGAGCGCTCGCACCGCTTGGCCCTGCGCTGGTCGGCCTTGGCCCGGCCCGCCTATGCGGCTTTGCGTTCCGTGTGGGCCCAAAGCGACAGCGATGCACAGCGTTTGCGTGAGGTCGGTGCCCCCGTTGCAGGGGTGTTGGGCAACCTCAAATTTGATGCCCGCCCCGACCCGCATTTCCTGGCCCTGGGCAGGTCTTGGCGCCAAGGGCTGACGCGCCCGGTGGTGATGTTGGCCAGCGCCCGTGAGGGCGAGGAGGCGATGTTCCTTGACGCCTTGAAAGCCCGACCTGCTGCGTGGGCCGCAGCGCATTGGCTGATCGTGCCGCGCCACCCGCAGCGCTTTGAAGCGGTAGCTGCCTTGATCGCTACCCAAGGTTGGCCGGTGCAGCGGCGCAGCCAGTGGGGGGCTGGGCCAAGCCAAGCCAGGGGAGTGGTTTTGACGGGCGTTGATGCGCCCAGCCTGTGGCTGGGCGACAGCATGGGTGAGGTGGCGTCATATGCAGCGCTGTCAGATGTGGCCTTGTTAGGGGGCAGTTTTGTCCCCACTGGTGGGCAAAACCTCATCGAGCTGGCCGCGTGTGGCTGCCCCGTGCTGATGGGGCCGCACACCTATAACTTTGCCCAGGCGGCCCAATGGGCTGAGAGCTGCGGCGCTGCGCTACGGGTCCAGGATATGTCTGCCGCGATAGAGGCCGCTGAGGTGTGGTTGGCCCAACCCATCCAGCGCGATCAGGCGGCAAAGGCCAGCCTGTCATTGGCGCAAAGCCACCAAGGTGCTGCCCAACGCACGGCCCAAGCCCTGGGGCCGTGGCTGGCGGCTTGACGGCTTTTTATTTGGCCAACAGTTTGTTGACGATTTGCAAGTCTTCGGCCTTCAAGCTGCCATTGGACTGGCGCAGTTTGAGGTTGCCCAAGAGGACGTCGTAGCGGGCTTTGGCCAAGTCGCGCTTGGTTTGGAACAACTGGCTTTGCGAGTTGAGCACATCGATGTTGATGCGCACGCCCACGCTGTAGCCCAGTTTGTTGGCATCCAGGGCCAGTTGGCTGGAGTCCTCAGCGGCTTTCAAGGCCTTGACCTGGCCCAAGCCGGAGACCACGCCAAAGTAGGCCGATCGCGTGGCCTGGGCCACGCTGCGTTTGACCACTTCCAGATCGGCCTGGGCTTTGTCTTCCAATTTCAATGTTTCTTTGATGCGGTTGTCGCTGGAAAAGCCGGAAAAAATGGGCAGGGTCACCAAGACGCCGATAGAGGAAATACCGATGTGGGAATTAACTGGCGTTGTCGTTCCAGAGGTGGCAGTGCCATCCAGGTTCAGGGAGTATGTGTAGCTTGCTTGAAGGTCAACGGTGGGCTTGTGCAAGGCTTTCGCCTTGTCCACTTCGAGCTTGGCCACTTCCCAGTCAAGCAGGGCTTTTTGGACACCCGGGTGAACACGCTCAGATTGGATGACCCATTCATCCACATTGGCAGGCGCTGGTGAGGGCAAGTCGGTGATGTTCACCAAGGGCTTGGGCGACACGTCTTTTTTACCCACCAACATGTCCAAGGCCATGCGCTTGACGCGCAAGTCGTTCTCGGCGGCAATTTCTTGGGCGATCACCAGGTCGTAGCGGGCTTGGGCTTCGCGGGTGTCGGTGATGGTCGCCGTGCCCACCTCAAAGTTGCGCTTGGCCGAAGCCAATTGTTCATTCACGGCGATCTTTTGCGCTTTCACAAAGGTCAGGCTGTCTTGGCTGGCCAAAACGTCAAAGTAGGCTTGGCTCAGGCGCACCATCAGGTCTTGCTCGGCGCTGGCCAGCACCGCATACGCTTGTTCGCGCTGGCGTTTGCCTTGCACAAAGGCGGCCACGTTGGCCGGACGGTACAAGGCCTGGCTGGCGGAAATGCTGGTGGATTGGGCACCATAAATTCGGTCGTATGTGGTGGTGGGAATCGGAGATAAGGCGTCAACCATGCCCACAATATTGGAGCGCGATATCCCTGCTGTCGATGTCACCGTGGGCAAGATGCCAGCAATCGCTTGGTTGGTTTTGGACATGGTGGCGTCCATTTGCAACTTGGCCGACTGGTAGATGGCGTCATACACGCGGGCGGCGTCATACAACTCAACCAGGCTTTGGGTCTGGGCCCAGCCGCTCAGGCCCATCAATACCGCAGCGTGCACGGGGAGGTGGCGAAACTTCATGGATGTCCTTGGGGTGTACAAATTATTCCGTTGGGTACAACGGACAAGCGGATGTGTGGGGCAGGGGTTAAAAATGAAAGGCACTGGGCTGGGCAAAGCCCTGCAGGGGCGGGGCCAAAGTGTCCCACAGCACCTTGGTATGCCATGACTGGGGGCCGACCCGGGTAAACAGTGTGGTCTGCATCACCGGCTCTTCCCCCACGATGGCGATCAAGCGCCCGCCCAGGGCGAGCTGGTCGAGCAAGACTTGGGGCACTTCGCTGACCGAGCCGCCCAGCAAGATGGCATCAAAAGGGCCTTCGCTGGCGGCACCCATGGCACCGTCTTGGACCCGAACTTGGGCGTTGGCGATGCCGGCCTGGTCCAAGTGGCGCTGCGACATGAGGGCCAAATCGGCATGCACTTCCAAGCTGAGCACTTTGCGCGCACGCAGCGCCAGCAATGCGCACAGGTAGCCGCTGCCCGTGCCGATCTCCAGCACCGACTCGGCGCCGGTCAGCGCCAAATCGTTGACCAATCGGGCATCGATCCGGGGAGGCAGCATGGTCTGACCGTGGGGCAGGGGGATTTCGGTATCGGCATATGCCATGCCTTGGCAATCGGCCGGCACAAAATGTTCCCGATGGATTTGCATCAAGGCGGTCAAAACGGCTTTGTCCAGCACCTCCCAGGTGCGAATTTGCTGTTCCACCATGTTGAATCGGGCTTGGTCTTGGTTCATAGGGTTGTCTGGGCGTTGGTGATTTGATTTTAAGCGCCGCCCTGGTCGGGGGCGCTGTGAGGCGCTTGATTGCCCCATGTCCGGCGCGCCCACTGGGCCAAGTCGTCCATGTAGCAGTAGATCACCGGCACCACCACCAAGGTCAACAGGGATGAAGTGATGACACCGCCAATCACCGCCTGGCCCATGGGGGCGCGTTGTTCAGAGCCTTCGCTCAGGGCAAAAGCCAGTGGAACCATGCCAAAAATCATGGCCAAAGTGGTCATCATGATGGGGCGCAAGCGCACCCGGGCGGCCAGCAGCAAAGCCTCGGTGCGCCCCAGGCCGGCTTGCATTTGACCGTTGTCGCCCAGGTGGGGTTCGCGCGCTCGGATGGCAAAGTCGACCAACAAAATCGCGTTTTTGGTGACCAAGCCCATCAGCATCACAAAGCCGATGGCTGAAAACATGGACAAGGTAGAGCGGAAGAACATCAGCGACAGCACCACCCCAATCAAGGTCAGGGGCAGCGAACTCATCAAGGCCAGGGGTTGCAAAAAACTCTTGAATTGGCTGGCCAAAATCATGTAGATAAATATCACCGCCAAAGCCAGCGATGAAAGTGCATAAGAAAAAGACTCCTCCATGCTTTTGGTCGAGCCACCGATGCGAAAACGGTAACCGGGGGGCAGGGGAATATCGGCCATCACGCGCCGAATGTCTTTGGACACCTCGCCGCTGGAGCGCTGGTGGGTGTTGCCACTGAAGGCCACCTCGCGCGAGAGGTCGCGCCGGTTGATTTGGTTCGGGCCCGTGGCTGTCACCACCTGGGCGACTTGGTTCAAGCGGGCATTGCGTTGGCCGCCATCGGCGGCGTTGGGCAAGGAAAAGGGCAGTCGCTCCAAGTCTTCGGGGGTGTTGCGGTGTGCGGGTGCCAACCGCACGATGACGTCATAGGTCTGGTCGTCAGGTGCACGCCAATTGCCCACCGTCGTGCCAGCAATCAGGGTGCGCAGTTGGGTCCCCAAAGCGGCCACACTCAGACCCACATCGGAAGCCGCGTCTTTGCGCACCACCACCTCGATGGTGGGCTTATTGGGCTTGGTGCTGGAATCGATGTCGACCAATCCAGGCACGGTTTGGAGTTTTTGCATGACCCCTCGGCTGATGCGCTCCAGCTCGGCTTGGTCAGGACCTAAGAGTGAAAATTCGATGGATTTATTGCCTCCACCCACGGCCTCTTGCAAACCTACATGGGTGACGGTGATGCCGGCCACGCGGGTCAAGCGCTCGCGCAGCGCCGCAATCATCTCGTCCAAACTTTGATTTCTCTGTTTGCGGTCAATGAGGCGCACCAAGATATTGGCGT
>CAMDLJ010000200.1 GCA_945901665.1 Bordetella parapertussis
GACAACGAGCATCGCGAAATGTCCAACAACGGTGCCAAGGGCGTGGACATTGACAATTACTTGCTCAAAGTGGACAACCCTTTGGTGGTGCCGGTGGATAGAAAAGTTCGCATCATCACCACGGCCAATGACGTGATTCACGCTTTTGCCGTTCCCGCTTTCGGTATCAAGCAAGACGCGATTCCCGGATTCGTGCGCGACACGTGGTTCCGTGCTGAGCGCACGGGCGATTTTTATGGTCAGTGCCAGGAACAGTGCGGCAAAGAACACGCCTATATGCCCATCCAGGTCAAAGTGGTGAGTGCCCCCGACTATGCGGTCTGGGTGCAGGACCAGCAAAAGAAAATGGCCGCCAAACTGGACGACCCGAGCAAAGTGTGGGCCTTGGACGACCTCGTCAAGCGTGGCGAGAAGGTTTATGCTGCCAACTGTGTGGCATGCCATCAACCCACTGGCAAAGGCGCGGGCCCCATCAAGGCCCTGGACGGTGCTGCGGTGGTGCTCGATGCCGACAAAACCAAACAAATCAATATTTTGCTCAACGGCCAAAACAATGGCTCCATGCCTGCTTGGAAGCAGTTGAGCGACACCGACTTGGCCGCCGTCATCAGCTACACCAAAAACAACTGGTCCAACAAGACCGGTCAGTTGGTTCAGCCTGCCGAAGTCAAGGCCGCCCGTTAACCCCATGCCCCGATTGAGAAGGAAGATTCCATGAGCGCAGTTCTCGACCCCCATGGCCACACCGCTGGCGACCACGGGCATGACGATCACCACGGTGCCCCGCACGGCTGGCGCCGCTGGGTGTATGCCACCAATCACAAAGACATTGGCACCCTGTACCTGCTGTTCGCGTTCGCCATGTTGATGATCGGTGGCGTTTTGGCGCTGCTGATCCGTGCGGAGTTGTTCCAACCCGGTTTGCAACTGGTCAACCCCGAGTTGTTCAATCAGTTCACCACCATGCACGGGCTGATCATGGTTTTTGGTGCCATCATGCCGGCCTTTGTGGGCTTTGCGAACTGGATGATTCCGTTGCAAATTGGTGCATCTGACATGGCCTTTGCCCGCATGAATAACTTCAGCTTCTGGCTGATGATCCCCGCCGCAGCGATGCTGGCCGGATCTTTCTTCATGCCGGGTGGCGCGCCCGCTGCGGGCTGGACTTTGTATGCCCCCTTGACGCTGCAAATGGGGCCCTCCATGGACGCAGCCATTTTTGCGTTGCACATTTTGGGCGCATCTTCCATCATGGGTTCCATCAACATCATCGTGACCATTTTGAACATGCGTGCGCCTGGCATGACGATGATGAAGATGCCCATGTTTGTCTGGACATGGCTGATCACAGCCTATTTGTTGATTGCCGTGATGCCTGTGTTGGCCGGCGTTATCACCATGACTTTGACCGACCGCCACTTTGGTACCACCTTCTTCAACCCCGCTGGTGGTGGTGACCCGGTGATGTTCCAGCACATTTTTTGGTTCTTTGGACACCCTGAGGTTTACATCATGATCTTGCCGGCATTTGGCATCATCAGCCAGATCGTTCCGGCCTTCTCGCGCAAACGCTTGTTTGGCTACGCCTCTATGGTTTATGCCACATCATCTATTGCCATTTTGTCGTTCATCGTGTGGGCGCACCACATGTACACCACGGGCATGCCGGTCACGGGCCAGTTGTTCTTCATGTACGCGACGATGCTCATCTCTGTGCCCACGGGCGTGAAGGTATTCAACTGGATCGCCACCATGTGGAAAGGGTCCATGACCTTTGAAACCCCCATGTTGTTTGCGGTGGGCTTTATTTTTGTGTTCACCATGGGCGGCTTCACCGGTTTGATTTTGGCCATGGCCCCCATCGACTTGCAATTGCAAGACGGCTATTACGTGGTGGCGCACTTCCACTATGTGTTGGTGGCGGGCTCTTTGTTCACCATGTTCGCTGGCTACTACTACTGGTCGCCCAAATGGACCGGCGTGATGTACAACGAAACACGCGGCAAGATCCATTTCTGGTGGACACTTATTTCTTTTAACGTCACTTTCTTTCCCATGCATTTCTTGGGTTTGGCCGGTATGCCCCGTCGCTATGCCGACTACCCGATGCAGTTTGCTGACTTCAATGCGCTGGCCTCGGTGGGTGCGTTTGCTTTCGGTTTTGCCCAGGTGTATTTCTTCTTGTTCGTGGTGTTGCCGACCATGCGCGGCAAGGGCGAGCCTGCGCCTCAGCGCCCTTGGGATGCTGCCGAGGGCTTGGAATGGGAAGTGCCTTCACCGGCGCCCTTCCACACCTTTGAAACCCCTCCCAAGCTCGATGCCACCGCCACCAAGGTTTTGGCGTTCTGAGAAACGGCATGAACCCAGATCAAAAAAAACAAAACTTTAGGCTTGCCTTGATTTTGGCGACCGTGGGTTTTGTTTTCTTTTTAGGGGTGCTGGCCAAAATTGTTTTGGTGGGCCGCGCCGGTTAAACCATGTCCCACAATCTGCTTTTGCTGCGCAAGTTGGTGATCATTGCCGTGGGCATGTTTGCCTTTGGCTATGCCTTGGTACCCATGTATAAAGCGATCTGCGAATTCACGGGCATCAACATCTTGGCCCTGGGTGAAAAAGAGGCCAAGGGTTCTGGCAATGCGCGGGCTAACATCACCAACACCCAGGTCGACACCAGCCGCACCATCACCGTCGAATTTGATGCCAATGCCCGAGGCCCTTGGCAGTTCAAGCCCGCGCAGCGCTCGGTGCAAGTCCATCCAGGTGAATTGACCACCGTGATGTACGAGTTTGAAAACGTGCAAGATCGCACCATGTCGGCCCAAGCCATTCCCAGCTATGCACCACGCCAAGCAGCTGCACATTTCAATAAGTTGGAATGTTTTTGCTTTAACCAATACACCTTGGCCCCAGGCGAGAAAAAGCAGTGGCCGGTGGCGTTTGTGATTGACAGCAAGCTGTCCAAAGATGTGACCACCATCACCTTGTCCTACACCTTTTTTGAGGTGGGCTCCAAAACACCACCCGCGCCTGTCGCGACCATGCCGCTGGCGGCTCATGTGGGAGGTGGCGCATGAGCGACGTGCTACCGGTCAAGCCGGCCAAAAACTCTTTCGGACGGGCCATGCTGGCTGTGGCTTGGTCGTTTTTGGGCATCCGCAAAAAAAGTGGCTTTGAAGAGGACCTGGCTCGGGTTTCACCCATGCATGTGCTCTTGGTGGGCTTGTTGTCTGGTGTGTTGTTTGTGATCGGGTTGATCGTTTTGGTCAACTGGGTCGTTGCGAAATAATTAGGAGTCGTTTCAATGAGCGCCAATTCCCACGGTGGAACCCCTTACTACTTTGTGCCCGGCCCATCGCGCCACCCGGCCATGGCGGCACTGGGTTTGTTTTTTGTGATCTTGGGTGCTGGCCAATGGATCAACGGTTCCGATTGGGGCAAATATGCCTTGTTGTTTGGCTTGGTATTTTGGCTGTTTGTGCTGTACCAATGGTTTGGTGAAGCCATCGCCGAAAGTGAGGCCGGCAGTTATGGTCACAAAGTGGATCTCTCTTTCCGCTGGAGCATGAGCTGGTTCATCTTCTCCGAGGTGATGTTTTTCGGTGCCTTTTTCTCTGCCTTGTGGTGGGCGCGCGCCCACTCGGTGCCCATGCTGGGTAGTTTAGAGAACGCGCTGTTGTGGCCCGACTTCAAAGCCGTGTGGCCCACACTGGCCGCGGGTGTGACCGCCTCTCCCGGGGGGATCATTGAGCCGTTCCAAACCATGACGCCCTTTTGGTTGCCCACCATCAACACCGCCTTGTTGCTTTCATCGGGTGTGACCTTGACCATCGCCCACCATGCGCTGCGCGAAAACCAGCGCAGCCGCACCATCACCTTCATGTGGCTGACGGTTTTGTTGGGTATCGTGTTCTTGTTTGTGCAGGGTTATGAATACGCCCATGCCTACAGCGATATGAACCTCAAGCTCACCTCAGGTGCTTATGGCTCAACCTTTTACATGCTCACTGGCTTTCACGGCTTCCACGTATTTTTGGGCATGCTGATGTTGTTGGTCATCACTTTGCGCTTGCAAAAAGGGCATTTCAATGCCGACAAGCATTTTGGTTTCGAAGGTGCCGCCTGGTACTGGCACTTTGTGGACGTGGTTTGGTTGGGCTTGTACATCCTGGTTTATTGGATGTGATGGCTCCCCAAACTCGCGCATGAAAGGCCGCCCTGAGCGGCCTTTTTTATCAACCCCATGTCATGTTGAAGTCTGGCAAACAACCACACGGACTTTGTGCGTTGGCGCTTAATGCCCTGCGGGAATGCCCGATGGTTGGATGTAGCCGAGTTTCCAAGCCAGCAGCACGCACAGGAACACCACGATGGAAAACCCCACCCGCATGGCCAGGGCCTTCATCATGTTGCTGGTTTTGGCTTGGCCATCGCGGCCGTCGCGCATCATGAAAAACAAAGCAGTGCCCAAACTGCCAAGAATGGCCACAAAGCCCAGGGCGACAATCCATTTCATGCCTTCCATTATGGGCCCTGTTTGCGCATGAACCTTGATCGTCCAAGCCCCGCACCCCAAGCAGCCTGGCGCACGGCCCGGTGGTGGTTTGTCACGGTCGTGGCGCTGATCGCCATGGCGGTGACCGCACGCTTGGGTGTGTGGCAATCTGACAGGGCGCAGCAAAAGGAAGGCCTGCACCACTTGCAGCAGACGCAAGCCCTGTTGGCACCCTTGACCAACGCGGCGTTTGAGTCCCCCATGGATGCCGCCCAGGGCTTGCATCGGCGTGTCAGTTTGCAAGGGGTGTGGCGACCAGAGCACACGGTTTTTTTGCAAAACCGCAGCCAAAACGGTGTGCCTGGCTTTTGGGTGCTGACCCCTTTGCAGTTATCACCCTCGTCCATGGTGTTGGTGCAGCGCGGTTGGGCGCCGCGCGACCGGGTCTCCAGCGAAGTGTTGCCGCCGATAGAGACGCCCCCAGGGTTGGTGGAGGTGCAAGGCCGGTGGGTGGCACCACCCTCGCGCATGGTCGAGTTAACCCGCGAAG
This sequence comes from Bordetella parapertussis, assembly GCA_945901665.1. The sequence goes on from CAMDLJ010000200.1 coordinate 5,043, forward strand.
AGTCGGCTCCAGCGCCAAGGTCATCGGCCATCAGGCAAAATCTGGATGTGAACGTATGGGCAGCAGAGATGAAATTGTCCATATTGGCCACTGTGTTGCAAACCGGGTCAGCCTCTGAAGGTTTGGCACGCGACTGGGCCCCAGCCCTGTCGGGTGCCGATAAAAACCGGGGTTATGCGTTTCAGTGGTTCGCTTTGTCTGGCC
>CAMDLJ010000201.1 GCA_945901665.1 Bordetella parapertussis
GAAACCAGCCGCGCTGTTTTGTGTGTCAACCATGAAAGCTCTGCAGACGCCCACTTTTTGCACCCCAATGGTCAGACCTCTCAAGGCGTGAGCGGCAAGAAGTTTTCGCAATTTGGCGACTGGGATCTGGGCATCCGCCCCGAATTAGAAGTGCTCAAAGAAATCAATTTGCACGGCGTGTCTGTGGTCGAGATCAACAAAACACCTGCAGGTTGGCGCATCAATATGGGCTCTGCATTGAACCGCCGCATCACCGCACAAACACCGATGCGCATCAGCGGCCCACGGACTTTGATCGAAGACATCCGGCAAAAAATGGTCACCCGCTGGGACACCTCGGGCTCCATGAGCCGGGGCACCTTGAACAACTGCGGACATGGCAAAACCCCCTGGGGCACTTACTTGGGATGTGAAGAAAACTGGGCGTTTTACTTTCAAACCACAGCAGGCGCTAATTTGACTGATAACGAATCTGCTTCACGCAAGCGTTACGGCCTGCCCGCTGCGCCTGTGGCTGCCAACGTGAAAAAAGCCGCTGGCCAAGGTTGGCATACCGTGTCCAGTACCGATGATCGTTTCGCCCGCTGGAACCTGGCGGCCATGGGTGCGAATGCTGAAAAGGACTTTCGCAACGAAGCCCATACCTTTGGCTACAACGTAGAGATTGATCCCCTGAACCCCAATGCCACGCCCACCAAGCGCACGGCCATGGGCAGATTCGCCCACGAGGCCGCCGTTTGCGGTCTGCCAATCGCTGGAGAGCCCCTGGCCTTTTACATGGGCTGCGACTCACGCAATGAATACATTTACAAATTTGTCAGCACCGCCGTGTGGGACCCCAAAGATGTGGGTGCCGGCCTGGTCGCGGGTGACAAGTATTTGAGCGAGGGCCGTTTGTATGTCGCCAAATTCAACGCCGATGGCACGGGTGAATGGCTGGAGTTGAGCATCACGGATGCACGCATTGCCAAACATGCGGTATTTAAATTCACATCGCAAGCAGACGTTTATGTCAACACCCGCCACGCAGCGGACGCCGTGGGGGCCACGCCCATGGACCGACCCGAATGGGGGGCCGTCAACCCCCGCAATGGGGAAATTTATTTCTGCTTGACCAACAACAGCGCAGCCAATCGCACCCCCAGCAAAGTGAATGCCGCCAATCCCCGTGCTTATATGGATATGGACGGCAAAAAAGCCGCTGGCAACCCCAATGGCCACATCATCCGATTCAAAGAAACCGACAAGCGCTCTGTGTCAAAAAGCTTTGCCTGGGACATCTTTTTGTTTGGGGCCGAAGAGGATTCAGGCGATGCCAACCTGTCCGGTTTAACAGCCAACAACTCTTTTTCTTCCCCCGACGGCATGTGGTTCAGCCAGACCACCGGCATTTGCTGGATCCAAACCGATGATGGTGCTTTCACCGATGAGACCAATTGCATGATGCTCGCCGCCATCCCCGGCCAGGTGGGAGACGGCGGCAAAGTCACCGCCAAAAACAAAATGATGGTCAATGGGTCAGAGCAAACCGGCACCCAAGAAACATTCATCTCGGCCGCTTTGGGAGAGGCCAAGCTCAGACGCTTTTTGGTCGCGCCCAAAGGGGCCGAGGTCACTGGCATCACCGAGGCCGATGGTGGGCGCACCTTGTTTGTCAACATCCAGCACCCTGGTGAGTTGTCTGGGCCGCTGTCCGCGGGCAAGCCACTCGAGAGCCTGTGGCCTGGCAATCAAGGGGTTGGCAACCAAGGTCGTCCACGCTCGGCCACCATCGTCATCACCCGCCAAGACGGGGGCGTGATCGGTCTTTGATCACAGCCACCGTTGCCAACCCAGCCGGGGCGCAGTCCTCGGCTTTTTTTGGCTGACGCAACCCAGCTACTGGCTGGTGATCAGGAGTCGGGCTTGATGTTGGCCGCGCGAATCACCCGTGCCCATTTGGCCGCTTCGCTCTTCATGAACTCACCAAATTCTTCGGGCGAATTGGCTGCCGGGTCAATGCCTTGGGACACCAGTTTTTCCTTGATGTCAGGCATCTCCAACACCTTGGTGATTTCACGGTTCAAGCGCAGAATTACTTCACGTGGCGTGCCAGCAGGCACCACCATGCCATACCAATTGACGGCCTCTAAGCCAGCAGCAAATTCGCTGGTGGAGGGCACATCGGGCAAGATGGCCAAGCGCTTGGGTCCGGTGGTGGCCAAGGCGCGCAAGCGGCCCGTTTTGATGTGTTGCAAGCCAATGGCCACCGTGTCGTAACCGAGTTGAACCTGGCCGCCGATCAAATCATTCATGCCTGGCGCACTGCCTTTGTAGGCGATGTGCACGGTTTGAATGCCCGCCACATTGTTGAGCAACTCGCCGGTCAAGTGGGGCAGGCCGCCATTGCCGCTGGAGTAAAAATTGACTTTGCCCGGATTGGCTTTGGCATAGGCCACCAACTCCGATAAGTTTTTGACCGGCACACTGGGGTGGGCATAGACCAAGAAAGGCAAAGAGGCCACCAACATCAAAGGCGTGAAATCCTTGTCCATGCTGAAGGGCAAGTTGGGCATGAAGGCTGGGTTGATGCTGATGTTGCCGGTGGTGCCAAAAAAGATGGTGTGCCCATCGGCTGGGGCCTTGGCCACCAGGTTGGTCCCCAGCACACCGGCCACACCGGGTTTGTTGTCGATGATGACCGGTTGCCCCAAGGCTTCCGACAATTTCGGTGCAATCGTGCGGGCCACGATATCAATGCCGCCCCCTGGCGGAAAGCCAATCACGATGCGCACCGGTTTGGAGGGGAAAGTCTGTGCCCAGACAGGTGTGAGGGGCATGGACAGACCCATGGCCACCATCAGGCTGGACAACAAGAAACGACGTGATTTGAAGAAAGACATGGCGATGATCCTGATCAATAAGATGCGTTGACAGTAAATTCCAAATGCTGGGATAATTTTACAAATTAAACCACACCAAGGCAGGCCGCTCATGCGCACCAATATCCATGTTTACGCGGGTACCGCCGGCCATTCGGCCTGGTTCAGCGAAGACGCTGGACAAACTTGGGTGCACCCCAACAGCCACAGCGGAATGTACCTGGAGGCCCGAGTTTGGTGCTTCAGCAGCCACCCCGAGATGCCAGAACATGTGTTTGCCGGGACCGATATGGGCGTCTACCGCTGGGACGAAGCCCCTGCACGCTGGGTGACACTGCCCTCACCCATGGCAGATGTGTGGGCCCTGGCGCAAGACCCCAGAGACGCGCGGGTGTTGATTGCAGGCACGCGCCCGGCTGGGTTTTTCAGGTCCACCGATGCGGGTCAGCACTGGCAAGCCTTGCAAGCGCCGGGCATCAGCCAGTTTTCAGACATCAACATGGGCCCCACCCGGGTGACGCAAATTTTGTTCGACCCCGTCACAGCCGGCGTGGTGTGGGCCACGGTGGAAATTGGTGGCATCTACCGCAGCGCCGATCACGGCCAAACCTGGCAGTTGCTCGACCAAGGCTTGGTGTCGGCGGATGTGCATGGGATTGCCGTTGTGGCAGCCCCAGGTGGCGGCAGCTGGGTCTATGCCACCACCAACCGCGGCTTGCACCGCAGCACCGATCAAGGCCAAAGCTGGGTCTTTCAAGAATTGAAGACACCCTGGCAATACACCCGCACCGTGATCCCGCGATTGGACAACCCCGCCATCGTGTTTCTCACCAACGGCAATGGCCCGCCCGGCAACGACGGCAAGCTTTTGTGCAGCCACAACCACGGCCAAGATTGGCAAGAGGTGAGTTTGCCCGGAGAAATCAACAGCACCGTGTGGTGCGTGGCCATGAACCCCAGTGACCCGCTGCTGATTTTTTTATGCACCAACCTCGGCCAACTGTTTCGCAGCAGCGATGGGGGCGTGCACTTTGAGCGCTTGCCCCACGAGTTTGGCGAATTGCGCGCCTTGCACTGGCGTGCTTTGCCGCAAGGCGCACGGCAAGCCCCTCACGCCATCACACGACCCCAAATCAAGGCGCGTGAACTCGCTGCCATGGCGCAGTAAAGCTTTCTTTTTTCAACCGAGACACCCATGACCCAAGCCCTGCACATCGGATTGATGGTTCCCATCAACAACACCACCTTTGCCCAAGAAGTCCTGAGTTGGATGCCCCCCGGTTCGCGCGCCACCACCTTGCGCATCCCGCGGGGCAAGGGCATGCTGACCACCGAGACCTTGCCCGCTTACAGAGCCGCGGCGCTTGAACTGGCGGCCCAGTTCAAGGGCAGCGATATCGATGTGGTGGCCTACGGCTGCACGGCCGCAGGCTTTATTTTTGGCCCCAAAGGGGATGCCGAACTGGCCCAAGAACTGCACCAAGTGACCGCCAAGCCGGTGGTGACCACCGCGCGCTCGATGGTGCTCAGCCTGCAAGCGGCTGGGGTGAATGACATTGCCCTGATCACACCCTATTTGGATGCGGTGAACACCCAACTCAAGGCCTTCTTGGCCGATGGGGGTATCCGTGTGCGCCGCTTCAACAGTTTTTTTGCCACCGATGTGGATGCCTTGGGCCGCATCACCGCCGAGCAAGTCAAAGAGATGGTGCTGAAAACCGACGACGATGGTTGTCAAGCGGTGTTCATCGCCTGCGCCCAATTGCCCACCGCCACCATCTTGGCGGAGTTGCGCGAAATCTTGGGCAAACCAGTTTTGTCATCCAACTGGGGCACCACCCACCAAGCCCAACTGGCCATGGCATCGGCCTGAAGCGCCATCATTTCAATTTTTTACCAACCACACCCATCATGCTCAAACCCACACACCTGCTGCGCCGCCTTTTGGCCTTGATGCTGGCCACCTCTGCCACCTGGGCCGGGGCGCAAGACTTTCCCAACCGCCCCATTCGATTGGTCGTGCCCTATGGTCCCGGTGGCGTGACCGATATCAATGCACGCACCTTGGCCACGCGCCTGGGTGAAATATTGGGCCAGTCGGTGGTGGTGGACAACCGCGCGGGAGGTGCCTCTATCGTGGGTTCGGACGCCGTGGCCAAAGCCAAGCCCGATGGCTACACCTTGCTGTTGACCTCCACCGCCCTAGCGGCCAACCATATTTTGTTCAAAAAAATTCCTTACGACCCGGTCAAAGACCTGATGCCGGTGAGCTTTGTCTCCACTGTCCCCACGGTTTTGGTGGTGCACAACAACGTGCCCGCGCAAAACCTCAAAGAGTTGGTGCAACTCGCCCGCAGCAAGCC
>CAMDLJ010000202.1 GCA_945901665.1 Bordetella parapertussis
GACCCCACGCGCTGCGATGTGTATTACCGGGGCAGCTTGTCACCCGACTTTTACGGTTGGGTTTTCCCACACGGCAACACCGTGAGCGTGGGCACGGGCAGTGCCGACAAAGGGTTTTCGCTGCGCAGTGCAGTGGGCCGTTTGCGCGAGACCGCCGGCTTGGGCGAGGCCGCCACCTTGCGCCGCGAGGGCGCACCTTTGCCCATGAAGCCGCTGCCGCGCTGGGACAATGGCCGTGACGTGGTGTTGGTGGGAGATGCCGCAGGCGTGGTGGCCCCGTCGTCTGGCGAGGGCATTTATTACGCCATGGCCTGCGCTCGCATGGCGGCCGACAAGGTGCATTTGTTTTTGCAAGAAGGCAACCCCGAGGTGCTCAAGCAGGTGCGCAAGCAGTTCATGCGCGAGCATGGCAAGGTCTTTTGGGTGCTGGGCATCATGCAGTATTTTTGGTACAGCAGCGACAAGCGGCGCGAGAAGTTTGTCAAAATTTGCGAAGATAAAGACGTGCAACAACTCACCTTCGAGTCCTACATGAACAAAGTGCTGGTGCGCAAAAAGCCCATGGCCCATGTGCGCATCTTTTTCAAAGATTTGGCGCACTTGTTTGGCATGGCCAAAACAGGATGACTCCGCGCCACTGGCCCAGCCTGATCGTGGCCATCGCCATCAGCTTTGGCGTGGCCGGTTTGGGCGGTGCCCTGACCGATCTGGGTCCGTGGTACCAGCAACTTGAAAAACCCGCCTGGAAGCCGCCTGACGCGGCTTTTGGCGTGATTTGGTCGGCCATTTTCACGTTGTGCGCTTTCAGCGCCTGGTGGGCTTGGCATGCCAGCAACCAAGCACGCCAGCGCCGGACCTTGCTGGCGCTGTTTGCCACCAATGCCGCCCTCAACGTCCTATGGAGCACAGTTTACTTTCAATGGCACCGGCTCGATTGGGCCTTGGTGGAATTGGTTTTTTTGTGGCTATCGATTGTCGCTTTGATGTGGCATGTGCGCGGCCATGCCCGGGCTTCGGCCTGGATGCTGTTGCCTTACTTGGTGTGGGTGAGCGCCGCTGGCGTTCTCAATTGGGACACTTGGCGCCTGAACCCGCAAGCCCATGCTTGGCAGCCCCAAAGCCGACAAAGTGCCGCGGACAGCCCGTCCGCGCCCAACCCAACTGTGCCCGAACCACCCAAGCCCGGCACCCCTGATGCCCCGCCCGCGCCGAACGCCACCCCCCGCTAACCCCCGGCCAGAGCCCGATCTAAACCCGACACGGGCAAACCCCTAGGCGCTTGAGCGACAATATCTCGCATTGGCGCTGTAGGCCTCCTGTCAACCCGATGGGTGGCCCCAAGCGTTATCAAGTTTCACAACTCTGGAGAAAACCATGACCAACCGCCGCGAATTCATTGTTCAACCCAGCCTGGGCACCGGTGCCCTGGCCGCCACACAAGCCATGGCCGCTGGCCCCATGCTGGCCGAAAGCGACGCCCAAGCCACCGCTTTGGGTTACAAAGCCGACGCCACCAAGGTGGATGTCAAAAAATTCCCCAAATATGCAGCGGGACAAGTTTGTAAAAACTGCCAGCTCTACCAAGGAAAGCCCACCGACGCCGCTGGCGGTTGCCCCTTGTTTGCGGGCAAGCAAGTGGCTGGCCCAGGTTGGTGCAGCGCTTACGCCAAAAAGGCCTGATCAAGGCCTGCGCAAGTCCCTCAGGGCCTGCAAAAAGTCTGTCAGCCCCTTGGCGACTCAACGAAAAAGCCCCTCTGGGGCTTTTTTTTCGCCTTGCTCGGCCCCTGACTTGCCCCAGCCCTTACGGCAATGACGTTCAGGCCCCGAATCAGGACAGGACTCCAGGGGTGTCGCAGGCCATCCAGCTCAGCAGGTGGTGCGCCACTTCGGCCGGGTTTTCTTCATGCGCCAAGTGGCCCAAGCCCGCGGCTTGGGCGCAGGTGCTGCCAGGGATGCGCTGCAATGCCACTTGCGCCAGGGCCGGTGGGATGGTTTGGTCGGCCAGGCCGATGTGCATGTGCACTTGGGCGGGCAGCGCGTGCAGCCGCTGGGCCAGGGGGTTCAGGTTCCAGGCCGCCATCATGGCCAGCACGCCACGCACATGGCGGGCGTTGCGCAGCAACACGCCATAGTGCGCTGCCGCCTCGGCGCTCAGCCGCGAGCCGGTGCTGTCCAGCAAACGCTGCAACACCCCTTCGCGCCCACCTTGCTGGGCCATCAACCAACCCGACAGGGGGTTGAGCGACATCAATTTGGCGCTGGGTGAAAACAACACCCCAGCCCAACCGGGCAAGGGCAACCAGGCCGGGTTCAGGCCCACCAGCAGGGGACGCGTTTGGGCCAGGGGCAGGTGCTCTTGCAAAAGCATTTGAGCGGCCACGGCGGCACCGGCCGAGTGGCCCACCAAGCCGTGCAAAGGCAAGCCCAAGGCCTGCACCAGGGCTGCCACCCCGGCGGCCATGCCCGGCAGCGACATGCCGGCTCCCGGCGCTTGTTCGGTGAAGGCGTGGCCCGGCAGGTCGGGGCAAATCAAGGTGTGGTGCGGCATCAGCAGGGGGGCCAGGGCGTGCCAGGTGTGGGTCGATGCCCCGGTGCCGTGCAGCATCAGCAGGGCTGGCCCTTGGCCCATCACCTGCACATGCCAACGCAGGCCAGCGGCGTGGACAAAGCGGCTGTGGGCGCTGTGCGGCCAATGGGCCTGAAGGCTGGCCCAATCCAACGGGGGGTGCAAGCGCTCGAGCATGGCTGCGCGCCGTTTCAGGCCTTGGCCGGGGCCACCAAGGATTGCATGACAGCGGCCATGCGCTGGGCTTGCGCTTGGGGCATGGGCAGGTAGCGTGCGCCCATGGTTTGGGCCAATTGCTGTGCCTTGGCGTCGGGTTGGACAGAGGTGTCCAGCCACACCGCCGCGCAGGCCAAGCTGCGCCAGGCTTGGGCCCAGGCGAGGGCGTCGGCCATGGCCGACTCACGCCCACCCAGGCCTTGTAAATTGACATTGGCGCGGCCATCACACAACACCACCAACAAAGGTGTGACGCCCAAACGCATCTGGGCTTGGGCTTGTTCTTGGCACAGCTTCAAGGCAGTCGCCAAGGGCGTGCCACCCCCACCGGGCAAACCACCCAAGGCCCGTTTGGCGCGCACCAGCGAGCGGGTGGGGGGCAGCAGCACTTCGGCTTTGGTGCCTCTAAAAGCGATCACGCAGACCTGGTCGCGCCGGGCATAGGACTGTTGCAGCATCAGCTCGACCGCGCCCTTGGCTTCGGCCAAGCGCGCCAAAGCCGCCGAGCCCGAGGCGTCCACCGCAAAGATCAGGCAGCTGGCTTGTTTTTGCTGAAAGCGGTGGATGTGAAAGTCTTCGCTGCGCACCGCGATGCGCCCACCGCCGATGGGTGGCGGGCGCAGTTTTTGGCGCGGTGCGGCCGCGCGCAGGGTGGCCAACACATGCAAGCGCGCACCTTGGCTGGGGGAGCCCGGGCGTGGTGCCAGTGGCCTGCCGCGTTGGCGCGAGCGTTGCGCGGCCCCACTGCTGCCCGCACTGCGCGCCCCTTTGGGCGCGGTGGCGCCCAGCACCATGCGGTCGAGCAGGTTGGGCGGAATGTTGGCCAGGGCGGCGGCCAGCACCAGCTCTTGCAGGTCTTGCGCGCTGGGCGGGGCGGGTTGGTCCTCGGGGGTGTCTTCGCTGTTGTCCTCGGGCGGTGGCGGCTCAGGGGGTGGTGCCTGATCGTCGGGCGGGGCCTGGGCTTCGCTGGGGGGTGGCGGTTCGGACTCTGCCTCAGCCTCGGGCGGGGCCGCCGGCAATTGGGTGGCGCGGGGGGCCAAGACCATGCGTGCGGCCCAGGCCACGTCTTCGTCGCTGACCTCGGTGTGCCCATGCCAAGCGGCCGCGGCACAGGCCAGCCGGCAAGCCGCCAGTGATGCGCGCAAAGAGCCCACCCCCAATGCCAACGCGGTGTGGCACAGGGCTTGGGTTTGCTCATCGCTCAGTTGGATATGGGCCAGGCGCTCACGGGCCGACTGCACGGCCTTGGTCACGGCGTGGGCACCGGTCGCACCGTTCGCACCGGGAGCGTGCTGGCCGCCGGGCATGGCGATGCTGGCTGGCCGGGTTGAGGTTGAGGTTGAGGGTGAGGGTGAGGGTGAGGGTGAGGGTGAGGGTGAGGTTGCTGTTGCAGTTGCTGTTGCGATGCCGATGTCGATGTCGATGTCGATGCCGTCGGCCCAAGGCGAAGCGCCCACGGCGGTATGGCCCACATCGGCCCAGGCGATTTTGTGCAGGTCCAGCCACAGCGATAAGCGGTCGCACAGGGCGCTGGCCAAGGGGGGCTCGTCGGCCAGCGATTCATCCAGCGCCACCACACCAAAAGCGCAGGCCTGAGCGGCTTGGTTGCCCACGTGCAAAGCATTCACCTCACCGCGGTCCTGGGCTTGAACGAGGCGGGCCAAGGTTTCGGCCCGCATGCGCTCGGCCATGGGCAGCACCACCCAATGCCCATGGGCGCGGCTGAGCAAGCCCGGTTGGGCCACGATGCTGCCACTGCGCAGGCTGGCAGACAGGTCCAGGCCGCCCATCAGCCGTTCGTCGTCCACATGGGTGGGGATGCGCACACCGGACCCACCCAGGGCGGCCATTTCGGCCAACCAGCGTTCGCGCACGGGCCCGTGCGGGGCGCGCAACCACACGCCGCCCAGCAGCACCGGGTCCAGGGCAAACGCCCACAAGGCTTTGAGCGCGTCGCTCCATTGCAGCGCCCCGGGCGGGGCTTGCGGCACCGCCTCTCCCGAGGTCATGCCCCGAGCACCTCGGTCAGGGCTTTTTGCACCCGAGCGCCCGAGCCGGTGTCGTCGAGCGGGTTGCGCCGCAGCCGATGGCGCAGGGCCAAGGGGGCCACGGCGCGCAAGTGTTCTGGTTTGACCGTGGTTTGTTTGTTCAGGGCCGCATAGGCGCGGGTGGCGCGCAGCAGGGTCAGTTCGGCGCGCAAACCGTCGGTGCCCAGTTGTTGGCACAGCTGGGCGCACAAGCGCAGCATGGCGTCGCTGACCTTGCTGCGCACCAGCAGTTCGCGGGCGCGCAAGATGCGATCGCGCAGCGCGGCATTGGCCGCTTCCCATTGATCGCGAAAGCCTTGGGGGTCGCGCTCAAAGGCGTCGCGGCGCTTGACCACCAGCACCCGCAGGTCCAGGTCTTGCGGGGTGCGCACCTCCACCGACAGGCCAAA
>CAMDLJ010000203.1 GCA_945901665.1 Bordetella parapertussis
CCCGCGCAACCCGGCTTAGACAGCCTGTCCAAATCTTTTGAACCCGCCGCCCTGGAGGCCCACTGGGGCCCAGAGTGGGAAAAGCGCGGTTACGGCGTGGCGGGTTTTCGCGGCACGGGTCAACCGCAAGCAGAACAACCGGCATTTGCCATTCAACTGCCGCCACCCAACGTGACCGGCACGCTGCACATGGGCCACGCGTTCAACCAGACCATCATGGACAGCTTGACGCGCTACCACCGCATGAAGGGCTTCAACACGGTGTGGGTGCCCGGCACCGACCATGCGGGCATTGCCACCCAAATCGTGGTGGAGCGTCAACTGCAAGCACAGGGCATCAGCCGCCATGACATGGGGCCCACGCCCGATGTGGCGCGCAAAAATTTCATTGCCAAGGTGTGGGAGTGGAAAGAGCAATCGGGCAACACCATCACCCAACAAATGCGCCGCATGGGCGACAGCGTGGACTGGAGCCGCGAATACTTCACCATGGACGACAAGTTGTCGCCCGTGGTCACCGACACTTTCGTCAAACTTTACCAACAAGGCTTGATTTACCGCGGCAAGCGCTTGGTCAACTGGGACCCCGTGCTGATGAGCGCGGTCTCCGACTTGGAAGTCGAAGCCACCGAGTCCGATGGCAAGATGCACTACATCTGCTACCCCTTTGCCAAAGGGCCGCAGCTGATTGACGGCGTGATGCAAAAAGGCATGACCATAGCCACCACCCGCCCCGAGACCATGATGGCCGACGGCGCCTTGGCGGTGCACCCCGAAGATGCACGCTACCAACATTTGGTGGGCCAGATGGTGGACCTGCCTTTGTGCAACCGCCAAATTCCCATCATTGCCGATGATTTTGTGGACCGCGAATTCGGCTCGGGTTGCGTGAAGATCACCGGCGCACACGACTTCAACGACTACGCCTGTGCACAGCGCCACAACCTGCCCCTCATCACCATCTTCACCTTGGACGCCAAGGTCAACGAGAACGGGCCTGCCGCCTACCAAGGTTTGGACCGCTTTGCCGCCCGCAAAGCGGTCAACCAAGATTTGCAAAACCTCGGGTTGATGCTGGAGATCAAACCGCACAAAATGATGCTGCCCATTTGCGCCCGCACCGGCCAAGTGGTGGAACCCATGTTGACCGACCAATGGTTTGTTGCCATGAACCAGGTCAGCCCGCAAGACCCTACCGGCAAAAGCATTGCGCAAAAAGCCATTGACGCGGTGCAGTCGGGCGAGGTGAAGTTTGTGCCCGAGAACTGGGTCAACACCTACAACCAGTGGATGAACAACATCACCGACTGGTGCATCAGCCGCCAACTGTGGTGGGGCCACCAAATTCCGGCTTGGTACGACGAAGATGGCAAAGTCTATGTGGCGCACAACGAGGCCGATGCGCAAGCGCAGGCGCCTGGCAAAACCCTGACCCGCGACCCCGATGTGCTCGACACCTGGTACTCCTCGGCACTGGTGCCTTTCAGCACCATGGGTTGGCCCGACAAAACATCCGACGGCGATCTGTATTTACCCTCCAGCGTTTTGGTCACTGGCTACGACATCATCTTCTTTTGGGTCGCGCGCATGATCATGATGACCACACACTTCACTGGGAAGGTGCCATTCAAGCATGTGTACATCCACGGCTTGGTGCGCGATGCGCAGGGCAAGAAGATGAGCAAGTCTGAGGGCAATGTGCTGGACCCGGTCGATTTGATCGACGGCATTGCACTGGAGCCCTTGCTGGACAAACGCTCACAAGGTTTGCGCAAACCCGAGACCGCACCGCAGGTGCGCAAGAACACGCAAAAAGAATTTCCCGAGGGCATTCCCGCCTATGGCGCAGATGCCCTGCGCTTTACTTTTTCCGCCTTGGCAAGCTTGGGGCGCAGCATCAATTTCGACAGCAAGCGTTGCGAGGGTTACCGCAACTTTTGCAACAAGCTGTGGAACGCCACCCGCTTTGTATTAATGAATTGCGAAGGCCAAGACTGCGGCCTCAAGGAACACACCAAAGCCGAATGCGCACCCCCGCGCACCGATGAAAACGGCAAGCCTATTCCCGCTGGCCCGTTTTACCAATACATGAAGTTCAGCCAAGCCGACCGCTGGATTTCCTCGGTGCTGCAACAAGCAGAAGCGGACGTCGCCAAAGGCTTTGAAGAATACCGCTTGGACAATGTGGCGACAGCCATATATGAATTTGTGTGGAACGAGTACTGCGACTGGTATTTGGAAATCGCCAAGGTGCAAATCCAAACCGGCGGCCCCGCCGAGCAACGCGCCACGCGCCGCACCCTCATTCGCACTTTGGAAGCCATTTTGCGTTTGGCCCATCCACTCATCCCCTTCATCACCGAAGAGCTGTGGCAAAAGGTCGCCCCCGTGGCGGGCTTGGCTGGCGTGTCAGTGAGCATCGCCCGCTACCCCGAAGCGCAGATGAACAAGATCGATGCGCAAGCCATTGCCCATGTGAATCAATTGAAATCACTTGTCGATGCCTGTCGCAATTTGCGCGGCGAGATGAACGTATCGCCCTCCACTCGCATGCCCATGTTTGCTTTGGGTCAGTCAGAGTTCATGCGCAGCAACGCCGCCGTGTTGCAAGCGCTGGCCAAGCTGAGTGAAGTCAAGGTGTTTGACGACGAGGCCCCATGGCAAGCCGCCGCCCAAGCCGCGCCAGTGGCGGTGGTGGGTGAAACCCGCTTGTGCCTGTTCATCGAAGTGGACGTGGCGGCAGAAAAAATCCGATTGGGCAAAGAGGTGGCGCGTTTGCAAAACGAAATCACCAAGGCCAACGGCAAACTCAGCAACGAGGCTTTTGTGGCCAAAGCACCGCCCGCCGTGATTGCCCAAGAGCGCCAGCGGGTGGCCGACTTTGAAGCGACCTTGCTGAAGGTGCAAGACCAACTCCAGCGCTTGGGCTAAAGCCCCAGCGTGATCAACAAATAACCGGTCCCACATCAAGTTCAAACCATGACACGTCCTCTTCAAAAAGCTGTATTTCCCGTCGCTGGCCTGGGCACCCGCTTTTTGCCCGCCACCAAAGCCAGCCCCAAAGAAATGTTGCCAGTGGTGGACAAGCCCCTGATTCAATATGCCGTGGAAGAGGCTTATGAAGCGGGCATCCGCCACATGATTTTTGTGACCGGGCGCAGCAAGCGGGCGATTGAAGACCATTTCGACACCGCCTACGAACTGGAATCCGAGTTGCAAGCCGCCGGTAAAAGCGCCTTGCTCGAGCTGGTGCGAAGTGTTCAACCCGCTGATATGGTTTGCTCTTACGTGCGCCAATCGCATGCCCTGGGTTTGGGCCACGCGGTGCTGTGCGCCGAAGCCTTGGTGGGCCATGAACCATTCGCGGTTTTGTTGGCCGATGACCTGATGCGAGGCACCCCGGGCGGGCTGGGCGTGTTGCAACAAATGGCCCAGGCCCATGCCCAGCATGGTGGTTCGGTTTTGGCGGTGCAAGAAGTCCCCCTGGACCAAGTCAACCGCTACGGCATCGTGGCCGGTACCACCACCACCGATGGCTTGATCGATGTGCAGCAAATGGTGGAAAAACCTGCGCCCGACAAAGCACCTTCACGCATGGCGGTTTCCGGGCGTTACATTTTGAGCCCATCGGTGTTTGATCGGATCCGCGCGGGCGGACGGGGAGCGGGTGGCGAAATTCAACTCACCGACGGCATAGCCGGTTTGATTGGCCAAGAAAAGGTTTGGGGGTACACCTACCAAGGCGTGCGCTACGACTGTGGCAGCAAGCTGGGGTTTTTACAGGCCACCGTGGAATTGGGCATGACCCACCCGCAAGAGGGACCTGCTTTTGCGGCTTATTTGAAACAACTCAAGGTCTAAGTCCACATGTCCCTGGCGGCAGTTGCGCCAGGGCCCATGCCTCAGCGCCGCTTCAAGGTGTGGATGAATTCATTGCCCACGGTTTGCTGCTCGAGCAGTTCATTGCCGGTTTGCTTGGCAAAGGCCGCGAAGTCGCGCAAAGACCCCTGATCGGTGGAAATCACTTTGAGCAATTGACCGCTTTGCATGCCGGTCAAGGCCTTTTTGGCTTTCAAAATGGGCAAGGGGCAATTCAGCCCACGGGTGTCGAGTTCTTGATCGATCAGCATGAATTCATTCCAGACTTTGTGCGGCCCGCTCTTCCCAGGTCATGAAGCGCGGTTCTATGCCTTGCGTGCGCAGCCAGTCACCCACCGCATAACCTGTGCCCGCAGGCCAGCAAATCACATCTTTGGGTTCGTACAGCTTGTACTCCGCGAGTTCGGGCGAGAGTTTAACCTCACCCTCGGCCACCGCATGATAGGCAATGATGACCTGGTTCATGCGTTGGAAGTCATACACACCCACCAAGGTCAAAGCGGTGGTGTGCAAATTGGTTTCTTCGGCAATTTCACGCGCAATGCCTTCTTGCGGAGACTCGGCAGCTTCCATAAAGCCGGTGATCAGGGCAAACCGCCGCCCCGTCCAAGCCGCGTTGCGCGCCAGCAAAATTTTTCCCTGGTACTGAACAATGGCGGCCAGCACCGGTGTGGGGTTGTTCCAATGCGTCCATTGACAGGCCGCGCAACGCAAGCGCTCCTTGGGCCCGCCGTCCTCTTGTTGGGTAATGGCCTGAAGTGGTGTGGCGCATTGTGGGCAAAATCGAAATGCATTCATGCTGGAAAAACCCCGGTTGATAAATAACGGTCGCCGCGGTCACACACGATGAAAACCACCGTGGCGTTGCGTTCGCGCTGGGCCACTTGTTGCGCCACCCAGCAAGCACCAGCGGCGGATATGCCGGCAAAAATGCCCTCTTCACGGGCCAATTGGCGGCACATGTTTTCCGCATCAGCTTGGCTCACCAAGATCAGTTCATCGACCACCGATGGATCGTAAATGGAAGGCAGATAGGCTTCGGGCCATTTGCGAATACCGGGAATGCGCGAGCCCTCGCTGGGTTGGGCGCCAATGATGCGCACCTGAGGGTTTTGTTGTTTGAGATAGCGCCCCACACCCGTGATGGTGCCCGTGGTGCCCATGGCGCTGACAAAGTGGGTCACACGGCCTTGGGTTTGGTCCCATATCTCAGGGCCGGTGGTTTCGAAATGCACCCGTGGGTTGTCGGTATTGCCAAACTGGTCGAGCACACGCCCTTTGCCATCGGCTTGCATTTTTTCGGCCAAATCCCGGGCGTATTCCATGCCACCGCTTTT
>CAMDLJ010000204.1 GCA_945901665.1 Bordetella parapertussis
ACGCGGTTGCTCAAGCAGCCCAGGCGGGGGGTGGAGATGTGCACGGCGTCGCCCATTTGGTGGGTGAAGCCTTGGCCGGTGGGTTTGCCGGGCAGGGGGCGGTCTTGGGTGGGGGCGAACATGGTGCCCAAAAACAGCAGCATCCCGTCGGGGTATTGGTGGTTGGGGCCCATGGCCTGGCCGACCAGATCCAGTGGGTCGCGGCTGATTTTTGACAGCGCGCTGCTGCCTTGCAGCACAAAACCGTCGCTGCCTTCGATGCGCAGCGACACATCGCATTGGCGCACATCGTCGATGCCAAAGTGCTCGTCAAACAAGCGGATGAAGGGGCCGATGGCGCACGATCCGTTGTTGTCTTTGGCCTTGCCGAGCAACAAGGCGCTGCGCCCTTCGAAGTCGCGCAGGTTGACGTCATTGCCTAAAGTGGCGCCCACCGTATTACCGCGGCTGTTGACCGCCAACACGATCTCGGGCTCTGGGTTGTTCCATTCACTTTGCGGGTGGATGCCCACCTCACTGCCCCAGCCCACCGCGCTCAGACACGGCGCTTTGGTGAAAATTTCGGCGTCTGGCCCAATGCCCACCTCCAAGTATGGGGACCACATGCCTTGGGCCAACAGCACCGATTTGAGGTGCGCGGCCTGGGGCGAGCCCGGCCGCACTTGGCTCAGGTCTTCGCCCATCACCGCCACCACTGCACGGCGCGCGGCCTCTGCCTGGGTGGCGTCGCCACGGGCGCGCTCTTCGATCACCCGCTCGAGCATGCTGGCCACAAAGGTCACGCCGGCGGCTTTGATGGCCTGCAAGTCCAGCGGGGCCAGCAAGCGCAGGGCATGGTCATGGGCATGGTCGGGGTGGCTGGCGGCCAGCATCGTGGCGCTGTCGGCCAAGCGCGGGGCGGTGAGGGCGCGCACGCGTTGGGCGGCGTCGGGCTGGTCGAGCAATTCACTGCAGGTCAGGGCCAGGGCCGACAGGTCGTACACGCCGTCGGGCTGCACCCGCACCACCACCGGGCCGGTACCAGGCACCCAAACGCGGCCGATCAACAGGGCGCGCGGTGCATCCACCGGCCAGATGGAAGGGGCATGGGCAAAAATGGGCTGGGTCATGGCGGGTTTATCCAGTGGTTTTGTCGCGCCCATTGTTGGGTGCCACCCACCACCTGTAAATAGGGCCAACCAGGATCAAGATGGCGACCAAGCGGCTGACTTGAAAGGCGGTGACGATGGGCACACCCAATTGCAGCACCTTGGCGGTGATGGTCATCTCGGCCATGCCGCCCGGTGCCGTGCCCAGCACCAAGGTGGCGGTGGGTAAATCGATGGCTTGGGCCAGCAACCATGAAAACAGCACCGACAGGCCCATCATGCTCAAGGTGCTCAACCCCACCGAGGCCAGCCACTGCGGTGCGGTGCGCAAAAAGCGCGGGGTGAACTGAACCCCCAGGCTGATGCCAATGAACATTTGGGCCGCTTGTGACATGGCGCTGGGGATGGAGGTCCATTGCTGGCCCAAAGCGGTGACCACAATGCCCACCGCCAAGCTGCCCAAAAACCAGGGGTTGGCCGAATGAAAGCGCCGCAGCAGCGCGATCGACAGACCACTCAACACGATCAATGCCGCCAGACCCGCGGGGTCAAAGGCGACGGGGTTGCTTTGCCACATGGCATGGCCATTGAACTGGCCCCACTGCATGGCAAATGGAATGGTGATGGTCACCAGCAACACCCGCAGGCTGTGTGCTGAGGCCACCCAATCCGAGCGCCCGCCCATGCGCTCAGCCAATTGGGTCATCTCCGATGCGCCGCCGATGGCACCGGAAAAATAAGTGGTGCTGCGCTGCAAATCGGGGTTGCGCGCTTCGTTGAGCCGATACAACCACACGCCGCACAGATAGCCCATGGCCAGCGACCAAACAATGGCCAAACCAATGGCCCACCACAAACTGCCAATCAGCGCCACCATGTCGGGGCTGAAGTACAGGCCCAAAGACAAGCCAATCGTGGCTTGTCCACACTTGCGCGTCAGCGGCCAACTGTAGGTGGGGGCACCGGCCATGCTGGCTGCGGCAGTGACGATCAAGGGCCCAAGCATCCAGGGGATGGGGGTGTTGGCCCACAGGCAGGTTAGGGCGCCCAGAAATGCCAGCAGCGTCGTGCCCAGCCACTGGGGCACGGGAATGGGGGGGCGGGCAAGGGGCATGGCGAGGGTGGGCTGCAGGCCCGCAGCGCGCTGATCAGCGTTCATCGCTGCCCGGCTTTTAGGGCAAAGCGGCGATTATGGGCCACCCGCCTGTGGCCCCGTGCCCGCAGCTGTCGCAGCGGTTTCAGGCTGAGATGGCCCGATTAAACGGGTTTTGAAACCGCTGTCAGCCCAGGTAAATTTTTTGCAGCAATTGCTTGAGGGTGGCTTGTTCTGAACCGGTCAAACCGGCGCAGGCTTGGCGCTCGCTGGCCAGGATGCGTGTTTCGGCTTGCGCCAGCAGGCTTTCGCCTTGTGCGGTCAGGTGCAGGCCCCAAGCGCGACCATCGGTGGGGTGAGGCAGGCGTTGCAAACAATTGCGCTCGGTGAGCGCGCTGACCAGCCCGACCAAGTTGGGCGGCTGTATGTCCAGTGTGAGGCACAGCTGGCGCGAGGTGATGCCGGGGTTGTGGCCCACCAGGCACAGCAATGAAAAGCCGACCGGCTTGAGTTGCAAATCGGCCAAATCTCGGACGAAACAAGCCACCAGGTGCAAACTGGTGCGCCGGGCGTTGTAGCCCAGCAGCCCGTCCAAAAAGTCGGTGCGCACGCCGTTGCTGGTTTTGCCCGTTGGCTCCCCTGGGGCAGGCGTTTCGGGCACAGCAGCGGCGCGGGTCATGGCGCGGTCGCGATGGGGATCAAGACTCGGCAGTAAAGCCAATGCGCTTGACGATGGGGCCCCAGTGGTCATATTGGCGCTTCATGTCGCGCGCCATGTCGTCTGGTGTGCCACCCAAGGGGGTCAGGCCTGAGACGGCCAAGCTGTCGATGACCATCTTGTCCTTGAGGGCTGCATTGATGGCGGCGTTGGCGGCGTTGACCACGGCCGTGGGGGTTTTGGCCGGGGCGTAAAAGCCAAACCATTCCTCCACGGTCAGGTCAGGAAAGCCTTGCTCGGTGAAGGTGGGCACTTCGGGGACAAAGGGCGAACGCGCTTTGCCCGAGGTGGCCAAGATGCGGATCTTGCCGGCCTTGTGGTTGGCGATGAAGTCACCATGGGGCGTGACCATAGAGGCCAGTTGGCCGCCAATCATGTCGGCCACGCCGGGCACCGAGCCACGGTAGGGCACGTGTTTGAGGTCCACGTTTTGGCTCAGGCCCATCAAGGCACCCAAAAAGTGGGGCGTGGAGCCGGCTGCAGGCGAGCCGTAGTTGGCATCTTTGGGGTTGGCGCGGGCCCAGGCCAGGTAGTCGTTGACGCTTCTCACGCTGGCTGGGACCATGGGCCCCACGGCCAAGCCGTGCGAGAGCATGGAGCCCAGGCAGACGGGCACAAAGTCTTTGAACGGGTCGTACGACAGCTTGCTGTAGATGTGCGGGTAAATCGACATCATCGAATAGGGGGTGAGCAACAAAGTGGCACCGTCAGGGGCGGCGTTTTTCACCGCGTCCACCGCGATGCGACCGGCGGCACCAGTTTTGTTTTCCACCACGCCAGGGCCGCGCGAGTAGGCCGAGCCGGCCAATTTGTCACCGATGCGGCGGCTGGTCACGTCGGCCGTGCCGCCCGCGGGAAAGCCGTTGACGATCTTCACCTGCTCCAGGGGCAAGCTGGTGTTTTGCGCCCAGGCACCCCAAGGGTTCAGGGCGGCCAGGGCCACGGGGGCGGCGGCGTGTTTGAGGAAGTCGCGACGTTGTTGCATGGTTTGTCTCCTTTGGGTGTGAAGCTGGGTGGGTTGAAAAAAAGTGGGCATCGGTTTGGGGGGCAAAGTCTCTCGGTTCAGGCTTGGGGCCGCCAAATGTGCTCGGCCTGTCCGGCGTGCAAAGCTTGCACCAAGCCGTCGCGGTGCTTGAGCACGGCGCGCTGGTTGATCGAGCCTTTGTCGGTGACCTCGCCTTTGTCAATCGAGGGCGGCTCGGTCAAGAGGATGGCGCGCGACACCCGGCTGGCGCTGCCCGTGGCCTGGGCCGCCAATTGGTTGATCACGCTTTGGAAGTGGGCTTGCACTGCAGGACTGGCCAACACCTCGGCCATGGGGGCGTTGGCGTCCATGCCGGCCAGTTGGCGCAGCGCCGGGGTGGGGAACAGCATGGCACCGACTTCGTTAAGGTTCAGCCCAGTGATCACCGCGTCTTGCACATAGGGTGCAGCAGCGGCGATGATTTTGGCGCGCAGGGGGCCCACGCTGACAAAGGTGCCGGTGGCCAGTTTGAAGTCTTCAGCAAAGCGGCCATCGAATTTCAGGCCCAACTCGGGGCGGGCGGGGTCAATCCATTGCACCGCGTCGCCGGTGCAGAAAAAACCTTCCTCGTCAAAGGCGTCAGCCGTCTCTTGTGGCGAGCGCCAGTAGCCGGGTGTGATGTTGGGGCCGAGGTAACGCACTTCGGTTTTGTCGCCCATGGGCACCAACTTGAGCGTCATGCCCACGGTGGGCAGGCCCAAGTCACCGGCACGCACATGGTGGTTGGGCACAAACACAGCGAAGGGGCCGGATTCGGTCATGCCCAGGCCCGTGCCCATGACGATGCGTTCGCCCACCTCGCGTTCTTGGGCCGCGTGCAAGCGGTCCCAAATGGGCTGGGCCAGGGCTGCGCCCGAATAGAAAAACATGCGCACCCGGCTGAGCAAATTGCGCCGCAAGTCGTCGTCGGATTGCAAGGCGTTGGAGATGGCCTCAAAGCCGGTGGGCACATTGAAGTAAATGGTGGGCGCCACTTCGCGCAGGTTGCGCAGCGTCTCTCCCATCAAGGCGGGGGTGGGCTTGCCATCGTCGATGTACAAGGTGCCGCCGTTGTAGATGGTCAGGCCCACGTTGTGGTTACCGCCAAAGGTGTGGTTCCACGGCAGCCAGTCAACCAACACGGGGGGCTCCTCGCTCAACAAGGGCATGGACTGGCACATCTGCTGTTGATTGGCGCACCACATGCGCTGGGTGTTGATCACCCCTTTGGGCAGTTTGGTCGAGCCCGAGGTGAACAAAAATTTCACCACCGTGTCGGGGCCAGTGGC
>CAMDLJ010000205.1 GCA_945901665.1 Bordetella parapertussis
TTGAAGCCGGGCAAGACCTCGGCAATGGCGGGCACATTGGGCAGGGCTTTGGCGCGCTTGGCGCTGGTCACGCCCAGGGCTTTGAGCTTGCCGCCTTGGGTGAGTTGGATGGAGGCGGTGATGCCACCAAAAATCAGGGGCACATGGCCGGCCATCACATCGTTGACGCCTTGGCCAAAGCCTTTGTAGGGGATGTGCGCAATGTCCAAACCCGCCATGCTCTTGAGCATTTCACCCGACAAATGCTGCTGGCCGCCCGGGCCGCTGGAGGCATAGCTGATTTTGCCAGGCTGCTTTTTGGCCAGGGCGATCAGCTCTTTGACATCGTTGGCCGCAAAGCCAGGGTAGGCCAGCATCACAAATGGGCCAGTGGCCACGTTGGCAATCGGGCTCAGGTCTCTGACCGGGTTGTAGGGGATGTTGGTGTACAGGTTGGGCGCGATGGTGATGGACGCATCGGCCGCAAACAACAAGGTGTAGCCGTCGGGCACAGCCTTGGCGACAAAGTCGGTGCCGATGGTGCCGCTGGCGCCGGTTTTGTTCTCCACCACCACTGACTGCTTCCACAGCGTGCCCAACTCTTGCGCCAGCACCCGGCCATAAATGTCGGGCGTGCCGCCGGGCGGGAAAGTAACAATGATCTTCACCGGCTTGTTGGGGAAGGGCTGAGCGGCCACGGTTCCCACCCAAGTGAATGCGGCCAAGGTGGCCCACAGCCAGCGTTGCAAAGATGTTTTCATAGGAATGCCCTTGTGAACGTCAAAACCCAAGTGTCGCAAATTTCAAATCTGAAATTCGATCAAGAATGGCCCGTTGCGGGTGCAGGCAGCGGCAAATGCGTCGGCAAAACCCTCCAGGGTTTGCACCCGCACGGCCTCTACCCCCATGCCGTTGCCCAGTTGCACCCAGTTGAGTTCGGGGCGGGCCAGGTCAAACAGCTCGTTGGACGCGGGGCCGGCTTGGGCCCCCACGGCCAGCAACTCGCCTTGCAAAATTTTGTACACGCGGTTGGCAAACACCACATTGACCACGTTGAGCCGCTCGCGCGCTTGGGTCCACAGCGATTGCAAGGCATACATACCCCCGCCATCCGACTGCAAGCACACGGTTTTGCGCTCGGGGCAGGCCACCGCGGCACCGGTGGCACAGGGAAAGCCATGGCCAATCGCGCCGCCGGTGATTTGCAACCAATCGTTGGGCGCAGCACCAAAGGTGTGCCCAAACAGGCTGCGCCCAGAGGTGACCGCGTCTTCGACCACGATGGCGTTGTCGGGCAAGAGCGCGGCCAAGCTAACGGCAAAGGCGTCGGGGTTGAAGGCACCGTGCTGCACCGTGGGGCGCGGCCCGGTGTCGGGCGCGCCCGCCCAAGCCGGTGCGCCCAAAGCGTCGGCCAGCCATTCGAGCGCGGCCACCGCGTCTTGGTCGGGGCGGGCCAGCACATGCATTTGGGCCTCGGGCGGGGACATCAGGCTGGGCTTGCCGGGGTAGCCAAAAAACGCAGTGGGGGGTTTGGCGCCCACCAGCACCACATGCTGGTGCCCGGCCAAAGATTTGAGCGCACCTTCTATGGCGTAGGGGATGCGGTCGATGGGCACACGCCCGCGCCCACGCGGCATGCGCGCCACCTGGGCCGAAGCGCGCAAATGAACGCCCGTGACCCGCGCGATCCGGTGCGCCGCTTGTTGACCAGCCTCGCTCAAGGCTTGGCCGGAGAGCACCATCACCGTGGGTTCGCGCCGGCGCAGCAATTGCACCAGGTGGGTGAGCACCTCGGGGGCCACCGCGTCGCGCATGGGCACGGGCAAAGCGGTGGCCACCACGCCACCTGCGCCCCAGGCGGTGTCGGCGGGCAAGATCAAGCTGGCAATGTGGCCCGGTGCGCTGCGCGCGGCTTGCACCGCTTGCGCGCCGTCGGCACCGACCTGGGCGCTGGATGCGCTGGTGCGCACCCAATGCGAGGTGGCCCGTGCCAGACCTTCGGTGTCGGCGGTGAGGGGTGAGTCAAACGGGCGGTGGTAAACAGCATGGTCGCCAATCAGGTTGACCATGGGCGTGTTGGCGCGGCGCGCATTGTGGACATTGGCAATGCCGTTGGCAAACCCAGGCCCGCAATGGAGCAAGGTGGCGGCGGGCTTGCCAGCCATGCGGCCGTAGCCATCGGCACATCCGGTGACCACGGTTTCGGCCAGGCCCAACACGCAGCGCATGCCCGCCACTTTGTCCAGGGCGGCCACAAAATGCATCTCGGATGTGCCCGGGTTGGCAAAACAGGTGTCCACCCCACTGGCCAGCAGGCTGCGCACCAAACTCTCAGCACCGTTCATGGTGTCCTTTCAATCGGCAGAAAATCTGCTTGGTTCAGTGTATCGCCCAAGCGCATCGCCGCCTCAACGTGGGCGACACTGGCGGGTGAGCATCATGGCCAAGCGCTGCAAGGCCTGCCAGGGTTCGTGCGGCCAAGCGGGTGGGCGCAGGCCTTTGACAATGCCGTCCACTTGGTGCGCAGCCCACAACAAACGGTTCACGGTGGTGGCGCTCAGGCCCGGCACGATGCGCTCGAACAAGCGCTCTTTCACGCCCCAAATGCGCTGCTCGCGCATCACCATGGGCAACGGGCGCCCGGCCAGCACCGCGTCTTTGACGCGCTTGAGGTTGCGGATGTCTTCGGCCAGGGTGTGGTGCACCAGCACGGCGGCCACGCCCTCGGCTTGCAATCCCTCGAGCATGCGCTGCACGCGTGCGGTTTGGCCGGCCAAAGCCGCCTCGGTGAGCTTGAACACATTGAAACGCGCCACATCCAGCACCGCGCTTTCGACCTGCTCTAGGGTCAATTCGCCCTCGGGGTAGAGCAAGGCCAGTTTTTGGATTTCTTGGTGTGCGGCCAACAAATTGCCCTCGACCTTGTCGGCAAAAAAATGCAAGCAACGCTGGCCGGCTTCGCCCGCTTCCACGCGCTGGCCTTGGACGGCCAAGCGCTGGGCAATCCAGGCGGGCAAAGCGGCGCGCTCCACCGTCTCCAATGCAATGCCCACACCCGCAGCTTCCAAGGCCTCAAACCAGGCGCTGCTTTTGGTCGCCTTGTCCAAGCGGGGCAGGCTGACCAGGGTAAGCACATCGGAGCTGTCGGCGGCACGCTCGGCCAGTTGCTGCAAAGCGGCGCTGCCCTCTTTGCCGGGCTTGCCCGAGGGAATGCGCACCTCGACCAATTGGCGGTCACCAAACAAGCCCATCGATGCCCCGCTGGCGAGCACCTCGGCCCAATCAAAATGCGCGCCCGCAACGGTGAACACCGTGCGCTCGGTGAAGCCTTGGCCACGGGCACTGGCGCGAATGGCGTCGGCCGCCTCTTGCACCAACAAGGGCTCGTCGCCATGCAGCACGTACAGGCTGCGCAAACCTTTGTCCAAATGGGCACCGAGTTGGGTCGCAGACACTTGCATGGGCGTTGCTCAGAGGCTGGTCAACGCGGCCATGCGGCGCACAATTTGACCCACCAAATCATTGCCCATGTTGCGGTAGAGCATTTGCTCCTCTTGGTCTTTGGACAAGGCCAGGGTTTCGTTGTAGCTGATGTCGGTGGTGGCCACCAGCAAGGTGTCGGGGATCAGCTCTTTGCCCTCGCGGGTGCGCAAGCGAAAGCGCAAGTTCGTGCGCAACAAAAACTCGCGCACCGAGCCCGACGAGGTGCGCCCGGCCACCACCCTCTCGCGCTGCTCTTGCAGCAACTCAAAGATGACGTCAGCGCGCTCGACCTGGCGCTGATCGATGATGACCTCCACCCCGCCCGTTCCCGCCACCTGGCGCGACAGCTCAATGAGCAGGGGTGAAGCCGCAATCGGGCCGGTGTACATCGACTTGAATGGAAACTTTTGCGAAGACCTCAGCGCAAAACCACACGAGGTCAAAGCCACCGCTGACAGCGGCCCCAAGGCAATGCGCAACAAGCCTCGGCGCTGGGTGTTGTGCATCACAGAACCACGTTGACCAATCGGCCCGGCACCACGATCACTTTTTTGGGTACCGCACCTTGGGCTTGTTTTTGGAAAGCTTCGTTGGCCAAGGCCGCTTTTTCGATGTCTTCTTTGCTGGCCGTGGCGGGCACTGAAATGGACCCGCGCAGCTTGCCGTTGACTTGCAACATCAACTCAATTTCATCGCGCAGCAAGGCGCTCTCGTCCACGCTGGGCCAGGCCGCGTCAAGCACGTCGCCCGTGCGGGCGGCGAAGCCGAGCTGCGACCACAAATGGGCGCTGATGTGGGGGCAAGCGGGATACAGCATGCGCAGCAACACCGACGTGCCTTCGCACAGCACCGCTTGGTCACCTGGGCTGCCATCGCTTTTAAAGTCTTCCAAAGCGTTGAGCAACTTCATGCAGCCAGACACCACAGTGTTGTATTGCATGCGCTCGTAGTCATAGCTGACTTGCTTGAGCGTCAGATGCACATCGCGGCGCAGATCAGCGCCTTGTTTACGTACAGTGGCTTGGCTCAAGTTGCCTTTGGTCGCGGCCTTGAGGCTGGCTTCGTACTTGAACGCGAAGTTCCAGACGCGGCGCAAAAACCGAAAGCTGCCCTCCACCGCCGAATCGTTCCACTCCAAGGTGGCCTCGGGTGGTGCGGTGAACATGGTGTACAGGCGTGCGGTGTCGGCACCGTATTTTTCGATCAAGTCTTGCGGGTCCACGCCGTTGTTCTTGGACTTTGACAAGGTGCCCACGCCCACGTAGTCGATGGGTGTGCCCACGGGCAATTTGCCGTCGCCGCTGTCGGCGGGGGTTTTCAGTTTGGCGCCCACCACTTTGCCGGTGTCGTCGAGCATATGCTCCACGTCATGCGGCCAGAAATAATCTTTGCCGCCCTTGGCGGTGCGGCGCGAATAAATGTGGTTGAGCACCATGCCCTGCGTCAAAAGCTTGGTGAACGGCTCATCGACCTTCACCAGCCCCAAGTCGCGCATGACCTTGGTCCAAAACCGCGCATACAGCAGGTGCAGGATGGCGTGCTCGATGCCGCCGATGTACTGGTCCATGCCACTGCCACCCGTGGCGTGCTGGGCGTCGCGCATCCAATACTGGGTGCCCTCGGCCACCATGGCGTCGGTGTTGGTGGGGTCGCAGTAGCGCATGAAGTACCACGACGAATCCACAAAGGTGTCCATGGTGTCGGTCTCGCGCCGCGC
>CAMDLJ010000206.1 GCA_945901665.1 Bordetella parapertussis
GTGGAGGCCCCAGCGGCAATGGCTTTGGCAATGTCACCGCTGTAGCGAATACCGCCATCGGCAATCAAAGGAATACCCGTGCCTTGCAGCGCTTTGGCCACGCTGTCAATGGCGGTGATTTGGGGCACGCCCACGCCGGCCACGATGCGGGTGGTACAAATCGAACCCGGTCCAATGCCGACCTTGACCGCATCTGCACCCGCCTCGGCCAAGGCCAAGGCAGCAGCACCGGTGGCGATGTTGCCGCCCACCACATCAATCTGGGGGTAGTTTTGCTTGACCCAGCGCACCCGTTCGATCACGCCCTTGCTGTGGCCATGGGCGGTGTCAACCACGATCACATCCACGCCCGCATGGACCAAGGCTTCCACCCGCTCTTCGGTGCCCTCACCCACGCCCACAGCCGCACCCACGCGCAGTCGCCCCGCTGAATCGCGGGCGGCGTAGGGAAAGCTGGTTTGCTTGGTGATGTCTTTGACGGTGATCAAACCCTTGAGCTCGAACGAGTCACTCACCACCAGCAAACGCTCGAGTTTGTGCTTGTTGAGCAAGGCTTTGGCCTCTTGCGGCGTGACGCCTTCGGGCACCGTGATCAGCTTGTCCAGCGGGGTCATGATTTCACGCACCTGAACGTCATAGCGCTGCTCAAAACGCAAATCACGCCCCGTGACGATGCCCACCACTTGTTTGCCTTGGCAGACCGGAAAGCCAGAAATGCCCAATTGCTCAGACATGGCCATGACCTGTCTGACCGTGTGTTCTGGGGTGATGACCACTGGGTCGCGCAGCACACCACTTTCATAGCGCTTTACTTTGGCCACTTCAGCGGCCTGTTGCTGGGCGCTGAGGTTTTTGTGAACGATGCCTATGCCGCCCTCTTGGGCGATGGCAATGGCCAGTCTGGCCTCGGTCACCGTGTCCATGGCCGCAGAGGCCAGAGGCAAATTGAGCTGAATTCGACGCGAAAAGGGTGTGGACAGCGTGGTGTCCTTGGGCAGGACTTCTGAGAAGGCGGGCACCAGCAACACATCGTCGAAGGTGAGCGCATTGCCTAAGAGGCGCATGGTTGAGCTCCAAAAAGCAAATTGTACCGACCCGCTCGGCGCAGGCTGTATGCGGTTGTCAGCTTGTCAGATACGCCCTAATAACCTGGCTTGGCGCCGGGGCGACGGTTGGCAAACAATCCCGCCCCTCGCGTGCCTTGCTTGACGAATCGTTGGCGACGGGCTTCTTTGGGGTCTACTTGGAGGGGGCGCAAGCCTTCTAGGCGGTCTCCGTGGCGCAATACCTGGTCGGGTGTGGCATGCCGTCCCCAAATGGAGGCGTTCGGAAACTCTGGCGGCCCATCCGCTGGGGTTGCAAACCATGCGCTGGCCACCCAAGCATCGCGAACCCGGCTGCCCTCTGGCAAATGCAACACCACTTCGTGCACCACCCGCGAGGCGGGCGAATACACCAAGGTGACCTCAATCGTGGGCATAGACCTGTTCAGCGCGCTTGACAAACGCATCGACCAAGGTGGCGGCGATGCGGTCGAACAAAGGCCCAATGAGCACGGCAAACATGCTGTCAAAGCTGTAGTTGAGCTTCAAGTCCACCCGGCAAGCCCGCTCCTGGCCCATGGGCTCAAACAACCACACCCCGTCCAAATGTTTGAACGGGCCATCGATCAATTGCACCTGCACCTCGCGCCCCGGGGAGTGGATATTGCGCGTGGTGAAGCTTTTGTGAAGGCCCCCCAGGGCCATGCCAATTTCAGCGGTGACACCGTCGCCGTGCGAGGCAACCACCCTGGCGCGGTCACACCACGGTAGAAACTGGGGATAACTCGGTACATCGGTGACCAAGTCGAACATTTCTTGTGCGCTGAACCAAATCAAAACCGACTTGTGAATGGTTTTCATAGAATGGGTGTTTGCACTGCGTCGTTCATGGTCAGATTGTAAGGACCCTGAACGTCCCCATTGAGCCCCCATGTCCACCAAAGCCCCCAGCACAGCACGCATCGCCGACAACAAAAAAGCCATCTTCAACTACTTCATTGAGGAGCGTTTTGAAGCCGGCATGGTGCTCGAAGGTTGGGAGGTGAAGTCGGTGCGCGAAGGCAAGGTGCAACTCACCGACGGTTATGTGGTGATTCGCAATGGCGAATTGTTCGTCATCGGTTGCCAGATCAACCCCCTGAACACGGCCTCCACCCATGTGCGGCCAGATTCGGTCAGGACCAAAAAACTGCTGCTGCAAAAAGACGAAATTCGGCGCTTGATTGGCAAGGTCGAACAAAAGGGGTACACCTTGGTACCACTCAATTTGCATTGGAAAAACGGCAAGATCAAGTGCGAAATTGCTTTGGCCAAGGGCAAGGCCGACCACGACAAGCGCGACACCATCAAAGACCGCGAGGGCAAGCGCGAGGTCGAGCGCGCGATGAAGCAGCGCGTGCGCTGAACCTCAAGCTTTGGTTTTGCGCGGGCCCTTGACCCCTGGGCGCGGTGGCAAACCCGTGTGCTGGGTCAGCAATTGGCCCGGGGCATCAGGCCTGGGCGTGCTGTTTTTGCGCCTGGCGCTGACATAAGCCCCTTGGGTTTGCGGCTGAAAGCTGGGGATCAGGTGGTGCTTGCCATTGCCGATCAAATCACTGCGCCCCATGGCCTTGAGCGCATCGCGCAACAAGGGCCAATTGTTGGCATCGTGGTAGCGCAAAAAGGCTTTGTGCAAGCGACGGCGCTTGTCGCCGCGCACGATGTCCACACCTTCGCTGTCGCGCCCAATTTTGCGCAATGGATTTTTGCCGCTGTGGTACATGGCCGTGGCCGTGGCCATCGGACTGGGGTAGAAGGTTTGCACCTGATCAGCACGAAAGCCATTTTTTTTCAGCCAGATGGCCAAGTGCATCATGTCTTCGTCGCTGGTTCCCGGATGGGCGGCGATGAAATACGGGATCAGGTATTGCTTTTTGCCCGCCTCGGCGCTGTATTGGTCAAACAACTGCTTGAAGCGGTCGTAGCTGCCAATGCCGGGCTTCATCATTTTGGTCAAAGGGCCAGACTGGGTGTGCTCGGGGGCAATCTTCAAATAACCGCCCACATGGTGGGTGGCCAATTCGCGGATGTATTCCGGCGACTCGATGGCCAGGTCGTAGCGCAGACCAGAGCCAATCAAAATCTTCTTTACCCCTTTGATCGCCCGGGCCTTGCGGTACATCTGAATCAAGGGCTGGTGGCTGGTGTTGAGGTTGGAGCAAATACCGGGATACACACAACTGGGTTTGCGACATGCGGCTTCGATCTCGGGCGATTTGCAACCGATGCGGTACATGTTGGCCGTGGGGCCGCCCAGGTCAGAAATGACACCCGTGAAACCCGTGACCTTGTCGCGGATGTCTTGGATCTCTTGCAGCACCGAGGCCTCGCTGCGGCTTTGGATGATGCGCCCTTCGTGTTCGGTAATGGAGCAAAAAGTACAGCCCCCAAAGCAGCCGCGCATGATGTTGACGCTGAATCGGATCATCTCCCAAGCAGGGATTTTGGTCGGGCCATCGTGGCGACCTTGTGCGTCGGCATACACCGGGTGGGGTGAGCGGGCATAGGGCAGACCAAACACCAAATCCATTTCAGCCGTGGTCAATGGGATGGGCGGGGGGGTGATCCACACATCGCGCGCCGTGGCTCCCTCGCCGTGGGCTTGCACCAAAGCGCGCGCATTTCCCGGATTGGTCTCCAAGTGCAAAACCCGATTCGCATGGGCGTACAAAACCGGGTCGCTGCGGACTTGCTCATAAGCGGGCAAGCGAATCACGGTCCGTTCGCGTTCAGGCACCTTGGCCCGCCCTTTGCTGAGCCATCCCAGGGGAACCATCATGGGCGTCCCCGAGGTCAAGGGGGTTGACGTTGGCGCATCTGTTGCGGGCGCATCTGGCGTGGGCGTTTTGGCATCCTGGGCGCAGCTTTGGCCCTGAGCCGTGGCTTGCTCGCTGATCATCAGATAGGGGTTGAGGTGCGACTCCACCGGACCTGGCCGGTCCACCTCGGTGGAGTTGATTTCGGTCCAATCCAAAGGTGTGGTGCGGCGCACAAAGGCGGTGCCGCGCACATCGATGATGTCTTGCACCGATTCTTTGGCGGCCAAACGATGTGCGACCTCGACGATGGCGCGCTCGGCGTTGCCGTACAACAGCAAATCACACTTGGCGTCGATCACGATGGAGCGACGCACCTTGTCTTGCCAATAGTCGTAATGGGCAATGCGCCGAAGCGACCCTTCAATGCCGCCCATGATGATGGGCACATCTTTGAAGGCCTCGCGGCAGCGCTGGCTGTACACAATGGCCGCACGGTCTGGCCGCTTACCGGCCACATCGCCGGGTGTGTAGGCGTCATCGCTGCGAATTTTTCGATCGGCCGTGTAGCGGTTGATCATGGAGTCCATGTTGCCGGCAGTCACCCCAAAAAACAAATTGGGGCGGCCCAAAGCGGCAAAAGGCTCAGCACTTTGCCAATCGGGTTGGGCAATGATGCCGACCCGAAAGCCTTGGTTTTCCAGCATCCGGCCAATCACTGCCATGCCAAAGCTGGGGTGATCGACATAAGCGTCACCGGTCACCAGCACAACGTCGCAACTGTCCCAGCCCAACTCGGCCATTTCGGCGCGGCTCATGGGGAGGAAAGGTGCGGTGCCAAAACGCGAAGCCCAGTGTTTTTTGTAACTGCTCAGGGCTTTGGCGGGACGGCTGAATTCGGATACATCCACGGAGAAAAGGCCCAAATTGACAACTCGGCAGTGTAAGCCTTGTGCCGATTTCAAGTCGCCATGCCCAGCCATGGGCTCATGGGGCGTGGGGGGAAGCGCTGCGCTTGTTAAAAGCTGTCACGCACGTGCGGCGCACGCATCTGCCATGGGGGGCAAATGCCTATACTGCCCAGCGGTCTGAACAGAGGGGCCCACTGGGCGCTTGACACGCGTTGCTTAGCTTTCGATTCAATGAACAACACCATGAACAACCTCACCGCCCAACGGCTGACCGGCAAGGTCAGCATCATCACCGGCGCCGCCCAAGGCATTGGCCTGGCCACCGCCCTTGAATTTGCCAAAGAAGGGGCCACCGTGGTGGTCTGCGATGTGCGCCAATCCGG
>CAMDLJ010000207.1 GCA_945901665.1 Bordetella parapertussis
CGACCTGGCTGCGCCAACGCCCGGACTCCACCAACAAGGGAATGTCAAACACCAGCACCCGCGCGCCGGCCGCCAGTGCAGATTGCGCTTCTTGATCGATCGCTTGTTTGACCAAGGGGTGGACGATGGTTTCCAATTGTTTTTTGACCTGCGCATCCGTGAAAGCCAGTTCGCGCATGCGTTGACGGTCCAGCCCGCCTTGGGCGTCCAGCACCGCTTCACCAAAGGCCGCGCGCAATGGGGCGATGGCGGTGCCGCCGGGGGCCGTGACCGAGCGGGCCAAGGCATCGGCATCGATCACGGCAGCGCCCAGTTGGGCCAGCACTTTGGCCGCGGTGCTTTTGCCACTGCCAATGCCGCCCGTCAAACCAATGCGCCACACTTTGTCCATGGGCGCAGTCTAATGCAGGCCCTCACAGCACTTGACCGAGCTGAAAAATCGGCAAGTACAGGGCCGTCACCAAGCCCCCAATCAGCACGCCCAAGACCACCATCACTGTGGGCTCCATCAACACGCTGATTCTTTTTTGCAACCATTGCACCTGTGCTTCGTGCATGCGTGCCACTTGCATGAGCATTTCATCCAAACGGCCAGAGGCTTCGCCCACCGCCACCATTTGCAACACCTGCGGCGAGAACAAGGGTCGCCGCCAACCTAGGCTTCGGCCCGAAGTGGTCACGGGGGTGCCCAGCGCCAGAGCTTGGGCCAAGTCGGTGCCGCTCATCACATCCGAGCGCACCCTGGCCAAACCTTTCTCATAGCAAAGATTGCCACTGGCTTGTGCGCTGATGTCCAGCGCTTCGGGCAAGGACACGCCGGCTTGCATCAAGCTCGACAATGTGCGTGCCCAGCGCGACACACAGGCGAGTTGCACCAACTCACCCCAAATGGGCCAGGCCAAAGCCATTTGAGCCTGGGCCCATTGGCCCTGCGGGTGGTTGCGCAGCCAGTGCCGCAGTAACAGTGCCACGGTGGTGACCGCTGCGGCCAGGGTCCATCCGTTGGCCACCCACCAACGGCTCAATGACAGCACCATTCGGGTGGGGGCGGGCAACTCAGCGCCCATCGAGCTAAAGATACTTTCAAAGGCGGGCACCACCCAGGCCAGCATGAGGCCCAACACCAGCCCCGACAGCACCAGCACGGCCAAGGGATAGGTCAGGGCTGACTTCAAGGCCTCGCGCAGGCCCAACTCGCTTTCCAAGCTTTGCGCCAGTTCACCCAAGATCACATCCAGCTGGCCCGAGGCCTCGGCCGCGGCCACCATGCCCAAATAAACTGGGCCAAAGCAGGCGTGTTTTTGCAGGGCTTGGTGCAAGCTCGCGCCGCTCTCCACCTGGGTCATCACATTTTGCGCAATGGTGCGCATCCCCGGATGCGCCGTGGCGGTGTCCAGCAGTTTCAGAGCGCTCAGCAAAGGGATGCCCGCCTGCACCAAGGTGGCCAGTTGGCGGGTGAAGCGGGCCACTTCTTTGGCCCGGGCTGGCCGGCGTGCTTGGGGGCGACGCAGGCGTTGAATGCGAATGGGTCGAATGCGCTGCGCATGCAAATGCGCTTCAATGTCAGCGCGCTGCATGGCTGGCATTTGGCCGCTTTGGTCTTGACCCTGTGCATCGCGGCCAGTCCAAGCAAACCATGCCAGTTGTTCGGGAGCCTGTGACACCTGGGTGTGGGGCTCAGACATGGGTGGCCCCCAATACCTCTTGCACCGCGGTCAGGCCGCTGAACACTTTGAGCCAACCGGCTTGGCGCAGGGTCCGCATGCCCTCGCGCTGGGCTTGCGCGGTCAGGGCATGGAGGTCTTTTTCTTGCACCAATAAAGACGCCATCGCCGGGCTGACCGGCATGACTTGAAAGATGCCCACCCGCCCCATGAAGCCTTCCAGGCATTCACCACAGCCCAGGGGTTTGTAAATGGGCAGGTCTGGCGGGGGAGGGTTATCAAAGCCCGCCTGGGGCAATGCCGCTTGTCCCAAACCCAGTCGGTCAAACTCCGCGCCCAAGGTGCTGGGCTGTTTGCACTGTGGGCACAAGCGCCGCACCAAGCGTTGGGCGGTCACCAGATGCACACTGGCGGCCAATTGAAACGCCTCCACACCCATGTGCATCAAGCGCAAAAGCACGCTCGGTGCGTCATTGGTGTGTAAAGTGGTCAACACCAGGTGCCCGGTTTGGGCCGCTTGCAAGGCAATGCCAGCGGTGGTTCGGTCGCGGATTTCGCCCACCATCAACACATCGGGGTCTTGGCGCAAAAAAGCCCGCAGACCAGTGGCAAAGTCCAAACCTGCACGCTCATTGACATTGACTTGATTGATGCCCGGCACCACCATTTCGCACGGGTCTTCAATGCTGGCAATGTTCACATGGCTTTGGTTGAGCACATCCAGGCAGGCGTACAAAGACAGGGTTTTGCCGGACCCTGTGGGACCGGTGACGATGATCATGCCGCCGTTTCGGTGCAGGGCGTGGTTCAGGTGCGCCAAATCATCGGCTTCATATCCCAACCCAGCCAAGGTGGGCCGCTGCTGCTCACCCAACAGGCGCACCACCAATTTTTCACCGTGCAAAGTGGGCAAGGAACTGACCCGCAAATCAAACCGCCGCGCTTGCACCACCGTGCCGATGCGGCCGTCTTGGGGCAGGCGTTTTTCGGCAATGTCCATTTGTGCCAATACCTTGATGTGCGACAGCAGGCGCAAGCGCAAATCGGCTGGCGCGCTGGGAAACGGGCGCAGCAAACCATCCACCCGCAAGCGCACCTGAAAGCCGTTCTCCAGCGACTCGATGTGGATGTCAGACGCCCGCCACGCCACGGCTTGCGCCAAGATGCGCTGCCAATAGGCCACAGCATTGCCATCGTCTTCGGACTCTGCAGGTGTTTTTTCGCTCACCAGCGGTGCTGTCGAGGTCGGGTGATAAAAATCCAGCATGCGCTCAAGTTGATCGACATTGGTCACCACCCACTGCACTTTGGTGCGCAGGGCCTGCTCCATGCTTTGGCGTGCCAGGCTGTCAGAGGGGTCGGCAATGGCCACCACCACGGCATTGTCTTTGCGCTCGATCGGCATGGCCCAATGCTGACGGCAGCGCGCTGCGTCCACCAAATGCCTGGGGACTTTGCGCGGATTGATCTCTTCCAAATCCAGCCATGGCAACTTGTAGGCGTTGGCCAGCAAGCGGCACAGGGCCACTGCGTCAATCCAACCGCTGCGCACACAGGCCAAGACCATGGGCGCGGTATCGGCCAACAAGGCCTGGGCTTGGGTTGGATCGATTCGCTTGTGTTGGATCAACAACTGCAGAACCGGGTGCGCCGGGCCGTGGCGCCCTTTGGGCAAGCCGTGCAGATGCGGGGTCGAGACCCTCTTTGGGTGTGACACAGAATTCGGTGATTCGTTCATGCAATTCCCCTGATTGACGGATGTGGTCCGTGGTGCCTTGGAACTGCTGGTCACCCTTCGAAACATTTTCCACAGCAGAGATCAAAAGAACAAGCGCCCTGGGGGCAGGGTTTGCACCCGGTGCACTGGCTTGGGCCATGGCCTTGGGTGAAGCCTTGGCGCATGTGGCTCAGGTATATTCAAAGCCGTTCTCTGGCATCCCTGCTCACCCATCAAATAGGAACGTCTTATGCATGATTTGATGATGACTGCCATCCAGGGCGATGCGGCGGCTGCCTACCAGCTGGGCTATATGCATGAAACCGGTGACGGCGTGCCCCATGATGAGAAAGAGGCCCTGCGCTGGTATTTGATGGGTGCCAACAAAGGCCACAGCAAAGCCCAGTTCAATATGGCGGTGATGCTCGAAGAAGGCCGCGGCCAAGCCCCGGATATGCGCAGGGCGTTTCATTGGTACGAAAAAGCCGCCCAGCAAGGCGAGTCCAATGCCCAATACAACCTGGCCTTGTTTTGCACCTTGGGCAAAGGCTGTGAGGTCGATTTGGTGTTGGCCCACATGTGGTTTTCCTTGGCAGCGCGCAAGGGCAGTTCAGACGCCATCCACAACCGTGACGCGGTGGCCAAGCAGCTCAAGGCCGAGCAACTGTCACTGTCGCAGCAATGGGTGGTGCAGTGGATTGAAAAACATTCGGCGGCTAAAAACTAAAAACTAAAAACTAAAAACTAAAAACTAAAAAAACTAAAAACTAAAAACTAAAAAAACTAAAAACTAAAACTAAAACTAAAACTAAAACTAAAACTAAAACTAAAAACAACGGACCTGGGTTTTGCGACCCTCGACCGAGCCTTTAAGACGCCCCGTAGCCGGAGCGTTTTATTCAACCCCGGGATGGGCTCACATGCTCTGCTTGCCCCCGCTTGTTTTCAGTTTCCCGCCCTTGATCGTCCCGGTCAGAGCGCCCATCAAAATTCAAAATTTTTTAGCTATTATTTTTTACAAAATAGATATAAATTAATTTAAACAACATAAATGCATACAAAATAATAATAATAATTTTTACATTTAATTTATTTAAGATTATTTTTAATTTTTTTGTATTTGTTTAGATTTAAACATATGATGCAGCTTATTTATTGGATCTATAAAAAATGCAAATCAATACAAAACTCACCAAATTCAACATGTTGTTGCTGGCCGTGGCCATGACAGGTTGTTCTTCGATGTCGGGCAAAAGCGCCACCAGCTTTTGGGACGGTTTTGGCAAGAAAGCCGAGACCACGGAACCCAGCCGCACCCAAGCCTTGATGCGTGCCGGTGCCGAGTATCTGGAAAAGGGTGAACTTGAAAACGCCCAAACGGTGTTCAACACCGCATTGAAGTTTGACCTCAAGAACGCGCCCTTGCATTTTTTCAATGCACTGACCTACCAACTCAAGTACGAAAAGGGCGACGCCGAGAGCTACGCCCTGGCCGAGGCCGGCTACAGAACGGCCATTGGCTTGGACACCAGCTTGGATGTGGCGCATTTGCAGTTGGGGCGCTTGTACATGTCGTCCAAAAAGTTCACCGAAGCCAAGAAATCGTTTGCTTTGGCGGTGGACGCCAAGATCAAAGCCCCGCAAGAGGCTTTGTTTGGCATGGCCCAGGCCAGCCTGTACTCGGGCGACGCGGCCACCGCCACCTGGGCCACGGCCGAGTTGGAAAAGTTGGAGTGGAAAGACGCGCG
>CAMDLJ010000208.1 GCA_945901665.1 Bordetella parapertussis
TTGTTGCTCGACGCGATGAAAAAAATTGATTACCCCGCGCCACAAATGTTCCACTATTTGCCCTCTCCTGGGCCCATGCTCAAGTCGCCTGACGCCAAAAATGCTTTGGCTGTGACCATCTTCGAGCAACACGCCCCGATGATGAGCAACTTTGGCGCCACAGAGTTTGCCAAGACCTTTAACGAGCGCGCTGCCAAAGCCGGTTTGCCGGACACCCAGGTCGATACCCAGGCGGCTGCTTCTTTTGCTGCATGGCAAGTGTTGGAAGCCGCGGTCAATGGGACCAAGAGCTTTGACGACAAAGTCTTGGCCGCATGGCTCAAAAAGAACACCGTCAACACCATCCAAGGTCCGATGCGCTTTGATGGCCCCTCCAACTACGGTGATGACCTTTCCAAGATCAAGCAAGTTCAAAACGGTGAGTGGGTTGTGATTTGGCCCCGCGCATCGGCCAAACCTGGCGTCAAGCATTTGCTGCCTTGATACCTTTGACTTGAATGCAGTTTCCCAGCCTTGAGTTGCTCGGACAGTCTTTGCTGTCCGGGCTTTTTATCGGTGGCCTCTATGGCTTGCTTGGACTGGGTCTGAGCTTGTCTTGGGGCATGTTGCGCCAAATCAATTTGGCCCACTTTGCCCTGTCTTTTTTGGGCGCTTACCTGACCTACCAACTGTCCAGCAGTTTTGGGGTAGACCCACTGATCACCTTGGTCATCGTGGCGCCAGGCTTTTTTGTCTTCGGCATGGCCATGCACTGGGTGTTTGCCCGCTTCAAGGTCACGCCGTTCAACTCTTTGTTGGTCACCTTTGGTTTGACGGTCATCATCGAGAGTTTCATCCAGTGGGTGTGGACGGCCGATTACCGCAAACTGGAGTCGCATTACGCCGATATCAAGTTCAAGGTTGGTGCGATGTACATCCCCTTGCCCGAATTGCTCACCTTGCTGATTTCCGTTGGCTTGGCGCTCGTCACCTGGGCGGTGTTGCGCTACACCCCCATTGGCAAGGCCATGCGGGCCATGGCCGAAAACCCCAAGATGGCCGCCGCCTTTGGCGTCAATGAGCCCATGTTGGCTTTGTTGCTGTCGGGCGCGGCCTCGGCATTTGCTGGGGTGGCGGGGGCTTGTTTGGCGCTCAGTTTCACTTTGGCCCCGTCGCAAATTTATGCTTGGATTGGCGTGGTGTTTTCAGCGGTGATGATTGGTGGCTTGGGCAATCCGATTGGCCCATTGGTGGCGGGCATTGTCATTGGCATGTCGGAGGCCGCCACCATGGCGGTGACCGCACCCGCTTGGGCCCCTTTGGTCTCTTTCACTTTGCTGATTGCGGTGCTGATCTTGCGCCCTGGAAAGATTTGATGTGAACAAGCGGGTATTGACCATTTTTGTGGTGGTGGGTGCGGCCCTGGCGGTCTTGCCCCTGCTCAAGCTGCCGGCGTTTTACGAATCCTTTTTGTACCTGGTGTTCCATTGGGTGGTGTTGGCCACATCGTGGAACATTTTGTCTGGGTACTCAGGCTATTTTTCATTTGGCCATGGGGCATTCTTTGGCCTGGGCATGTACACCACGGCCGTATTGGCCGGTAAGTTCAATTGGCCATTTCTCTACACCTTGCCCATGGCCGCGCTGGTGCCGGCCTTGTTCGGTGTGGGTTTGGGCGCGGTGGTGTTTCGCTTGCGGCGCTTGCGCGGTGAGTTGTTTGGCTTGCTCACCCTGGCCGTGACTTTTGTGATTGCCACCATCATTCTCAACACGCCCATTGATGGGGGCCCTGGTGTTTATTTGTCGGCCGTGCCCATCCCCGCGATTGGGCCTTCACCGTCGGCCACTTTTTATCTTTTGGCTTTGGCCATGATGATGTTGGTCTTGTGGGTGGCCTACTACATTTACAACGCCCGTTTGGGTTCGGGCTTGTTCGCCATTCATGATGACGAGGATGTTGCCGAAGTCCAAGGTGTGCCGACCTACCGTTT
Organism: Bordetella parapertussis; assembly: GCA_945901665.1. The sequence continues at coordinate 1,971 of CAMDLJ010000208.1, forward strand.
TAAGCTCCAGGCTTTGGCCATTTCTTCTGCGTTTGCCGGTGTCGCTGGTGGCGTTCATGCTTTGTTTGTGTCCTACGTCACCGCCGGTGAAGTGTTCAATATTGTGGTGCCTTTGTATGTGGTGCTGATGAGTGTCTTGGGCGGTTCGCGGCATTGGCTGGGGCCAGCCGTTGGTGCCACGGCCATCACGGCTTTGTCGTATGCATTCACGGCAGGCGATTCTGCGGTGGTGGGGCGGGCAGCCATTGGTCTGATTTTGATCGTGGTGATCTTGTTCATGCCCGATGGCATCTTGGGCCAATTGATCAAGCGTTTTAAGAGCCGGCGTGCATTGCCGCCTTTGCCCACCCCTGTTGCGCCTGCGGTCATCTCCGCCCGAGGTACTTCGGGCGAAGTGTTGTTGACCATTGAGCATGTTTCCAAGTCCTTTAGTGGCGTCAGGGCCTTGCAAGACGTCAGCATGGAAGCCCGGCGCGGCGAAATTTTGGGCTTGGTGGGTCCCAATGGTTCCGGCAAATCCACCATGGTCAACGTCATCAGTGGCTTGTACAAACCTGAAACTGGGCGCATTCTTTTCCAAGGTGAAGACCTGGTGCCTTTGCCCTCATACCGTGCGGCCCATGCAGGCATCGCACGCACCTACCAAATCCCGCGGCCCTTTGCCAGTTTGTCCGTGTTGGAAAACACCACCTTGGCCGGCATGTTTGGCGGTATCCAGTTGTCCCGTGCTGATGCGGCCGCCCAGGCCATGTACTGGTTGGAATTTGTGGGTCTGGCCGATCGCGCACGGGCCTTGCCCACTGAACTCAATTTGCACCAGCGCAAATTTTTGGAGTTGTCGCGTGCGCTGGCCTCGGCCCCTCGATTGGTTCTGCTTGACGAGGTGCTGGCCGGATTGACCCCTTCGGAGATCAATAACGCGGTGACCTTGGTGCGCGAGATTCGCCAGCGCGGTTCGACAATTATTTTCATTGAACACAATATGCGTGCCGTGCTCGAGTTATGTGATCGTTTGATTGTGCTCAACCATGGCCAGGTCATTGCCAGCGGCATGCCGCGCGAGGTGATGAACGACCCGGCTGTGGTCAGCGCCTATTTGGGGACGCCCCATGGCTGATAACCAAGCATTGTTCAGCGCCCACAGTTTGAATGTGTCGTATGGCGACGCACCAGCCTTGTGGGACATCGACTTTCACATCAACGAAGGAGAGTTGGTCTCCATCGTCGGGCCCAATGGGGCAGGCAAAACCACCTTGATCAACACCGCCATGCGCCTGCTCCCTGTGCGCTCTGGCCGCTTGATGCTGCGCGGCAAAGACGTGACCAAGCTCAATGCCACTCAAATGTGCAACCTCGACGTGTCCATCGTGCCCGAAGGCCGTTTGTTGTTTGGCGGCATGACGGTGGAAGAAAACCTCGACATGGGTTGCTACCGCCCCTATGCGCGCCCTTTGCGCGAGCAAACACTGGCCAAGGTGTATGACTTGTTTCCCATCCTCAAAGAACGCCGTTGGCAAGCCGCGGGCACTTTGTCGGGGGGGCAGCAGCAAATGGTGGCCTTTGGCCGTGCCCTCATGGCCCATCCCAAACTGCTGTTGATCGACGAGCCTTCACTGGGATTGGCGCCGTCGGTGACGCAACAGGTGTTTGAAGCCATTGGACAAATTCATGACAGTGGTGTGTCTATTTTGTTGATTGAACAAAATGCCGCTTTGGCCTTGGATGTGGCCCAGCGTGCTTACGTGATTGAAGGCGGCCGCATCGTGGCCACTGGCAACCCCAAAGAACTGATGACCCAACCCCATATTCGCCAAGCCTATTTGGGCGAGGCGGCTTAACGCACCGGAGGACAAAATCATGCCCTATGTCAAAGTCACCGACCTGGCCTTTGGCCGTTTGCAGTCGCCCAGCTTGGACCAAGCCGAAGAATTTCTCACCATCTTTGGTATGCACCGCGCCGAGCGAACCAAAGATGCGCTGTATATGCGCGGCACCGACCCCAATCACCACATCCACGTCACCCACCTCGGTCCGTCCAAGTTTGTGGGCCTGTGCTTTTTTGTCGACAACGAAGACCAACTCAAGCAATTTGCCAAGGCCCCCGGGGCCAGCGGCATTGAAAACATGGATGAGCCAGGTGGCGGCAAGCGTGTGAGCATCAGCGACCCCCATGGCTACCAAATGGAAGTGATGTGTGGCATGCAACAGGTGGCACCCCTGCCCGTGCGCAAGGCCGTGGTCAATACCGGCGACAACAAATATCGCCGTGCTGGTGAGTTGATGCGCTTGACGCAGGGCCCAGCCCAAGTCAAACGTGCTGCACATGCGGTGATCATGACCCCCAACGCCAAAGAAAAAATCAAGTGGTACCGCGAAATGTTTGGCCTGATTTGCTCGGACGAGGTGTATGCCGGCGACAAAGAAAACGTGATTGCGTCTTTCAACCGTGTCGACCGCGGTGAAACCTTTGTCGATCACCACACCTTTTTGTGCATCGAAGGCCCCAATTCGGGTCTGAACCATTTGTCGTTTGAAGCGCAAGACATCGACGACATCATGCTGGGCCACCAGCATCTGCGCAAGGCCGATAAATACAAACATGTTTGGGGCATTGGCCGCCATGTGTTGGGCAGCCAGGTGTACGACTACTGGCAAGACCCGTGGGGCCGTGTCCATGAGCATTGGAGCGACAGCGATGTGCTCAATGTCCATGCGCCGACCAATTACCTGCCGGCCGAAGAGGGCCTGAATTCTCAGTGGGGCGAGGCCGTGCCCGAGGCCTTCATCACCCACGCTTCGCCCTGACCCCGCTGGGTTTGGTTGCCCAGGTTTTGGCTGACATTCAGCCAGTCAACGTCAGTGGTTTGCTGGCGCGCAAATGATCACAGGAGAGCATTGATGAAACCGATTTTTCAAGCCTTGACCCGCGCCCCTTTGTGGGGCGCTGTGGCCTTGTTGGTGGCCTGCGCGGCCCCTGCGCCAGTGGTGGCCCCGGCCAACGATCCGGTGACCTTGCGCGTCAACGTGTTTCGTGGGGGCAGCAACATTCCCATCTACATGGGTTTGGAAAAAGGCTATTTCCAGCGCCGCGGCATCACTTTGGCGATGCAGTTCACGCCCAACTCTGATCAGCAGCGCGCGGGCTTGGC
>CAMDLJ010000209.1 GCA_945901665.1 Bordetella parapertussis
CGCACACGCTCGCCATAGGCCTTGGCGGTGTCCAAGTCACCTTGGGGAATATCGGCCGCCGGGCTGGTCGATCCCACCTGGGCCATCAAACCGGAGTTGGAACCCAAGCGGTTGAAGGTGCCGTCACTCATGCCAGGCAGACCCACCCAGACCATGCCGTGCTGCATGGACAAGGTGATCAAGTACTGCAAGGTGGAGAGCTTGTCGCCGCTCAAGTTGGCAGAAATGGTGAAGCCCCCAGCCACCTTGTCCTTCCAGGCGCCGCTGAACCAACGCTTGGAGCTGGCGTCTGCAAATTTTTTGAATTGCCAAGACACCATGCCCATGTAGGTGGGTGCGCCAAACACGATGGCGTTGGCCGCATCCAGCGCGGCCCAATCGGCCTCGCTGATGTTGCCATCGGCATCAATGGCGATGAGCTGGGCCTGGGCCCCGTCGGCCACAAATTGCGCCACGCGCTGGGTATGGCCGTAGCCGGAGTGGTAAATCACTGCTGTCGTGGTCATGACCTATCTCTCTTTCAAAGTTAAAAAATCAAGCTTGCAAATCAAAAAACAAAACCTCGGCACCCTCGGCTTGGTCCAGTGCCAAGCCGCTCTCGCCTTGCATCAGCAAGGCGTCTCCGCAGGCCAAGGCATGTCCATTGACGTGCACAGCCCCCCGCAAGACCTGAACATAGGCTTTTCGCGCCGGGTCCAAAACCATCTGGGCGCTTTGACCAGCCTCAAAACAGCCCGCATACATGCGCGCGTCGGCGTGGACTTGCACCGAACCCTGGGCTGCATCGGGTGAGGCCACCAAACGCAACACGCCTGATTTTTCGGCCGGGGCAAAGGTTTTTTGCTCGTAGCCGGGCGCAATGCCGCGCTGTGACGGCAAGATCCAAATTTGCAGGAAATGGGTTTCGCCATCCGGTTCGTGGTTGAACTCGGAGTGGCGCACACCCGTGCCAGCGCTCATGCGCTGCACATCCCCAGGGGGAATGCCTTTGACATTGCCCATGTTGTCTTGGTGGGCCAAATTGCCCGAAAGCACATAACTGATGATTTCCATGTCTTGGTGGCCATGGGTGCCAAAACCAGTGCCCGGCGCGATCCGGTCTTCATTGACCACCCGCAAATTGCCCCAACCCATGAACTGCGGGTCGTGGTAGCCCGCAAAAGAAAAACTGTGAAACGACTTCAACCAACCGTGGTCGGCGTAGCCTCTTTCGTTTGAGCGTCGAACCATTTGCATGTTTGTCTCCTTCAGTGGTGTGAACTGTAAAAGCGGCCCACAGCACTGTGGTTGATACAAATTGATGGCATCATTCAAAAAATTTGATTGATAAAGGCCCGATCATGCTAACGCCCCGCCAAGTTTTGACCCCCGACAGCTTGGCCATGCTCAAAAGCATTGACCATTTGGGCAGCTTTGCCGCCGCAGCGCGATCCATGGGCTTGGTGCCCAGCGCCTTGAGTTACCGGGTGCGCCAAATGGAGGAAGCACTGGATGTGCTGCTGTTCACCCGCGCAGCGCGCCAAGCGCGCTTGACCGCCGCAGGGCGCGAGTTGCTACAAGAAGGCCAACGCCTGTTGGCAGAAATGGACAGCATTGCCCAGCGCGTCAAGCGCTTGGCCACTGGCTGGGAGAGTCAATTCACGGTGGTGTACGACAGCATCATCGACCCATCGGTGGTGATGGACCTGTGCGCGGCGTTTTACGCCGACAACCCACCCACCCGGCTGCGCTTGCGCCATGAAACCTTGAGCGGTACGTTGCACAGCCTCAGCTCGGGTCAAGCCGACTTGGCCATTGGCGTGGACATGCAACTGAGCCCGGCCTTGGGTTTGCGGTTTGCCGAATTGGGGTCCTTGGTGCGGTTTGCCTTTTGTGTGGCCCCCCAACACCCCTTGGCGCGCAGCCCCCAGCCCTTGAGCGATGCCAGCATCCAAGCGCACCGCGCCGTGGCGGTGGCCGACACGGTGCCGCAAGGCCAAGGGGTGACCATTGGTTTGCTGCCCGGCCAAGACGTGTTCACCGTGCCCAGCATGGCCCTCAAACTGGATGCCCAACTGCGCGGGCTGGGCGTGGGTTTCTTGCCCGAACCCCTGGCCAGACCGCACATCGAGGCAGGCCACTTGCTCGCCTGCGAGGTGCAACGGCCCCAGCGCAGCGGCAAGCTGGGTTATGCCTGGCGCGAAGCCCCTGGCGAGGCGGCCGAGTCCGCGGACAAACGCGCCCTGCAATGGTGGCGCAAAGCCTTGGACCAAGCGCACACCCGCAGCGCCCTACTGGGGCAATCGAGCACTGTTCAGCGTGCGCCATCGGTGTAGAGTCGGGCCATGGCAGCACATCACATTGCAATCGTGGGCGCAGGCATGGCGGGCATCACCGCAGCCCGCACTTTGGCGCAAGCCGGGCACCAGGTCATGGTGTTTGACAAAAGCCTGGGCGTTGGGGGTCGCATGGCCACCCGGCGCAGCCCTTTCGGCGGTTTTGACCATGGGGCGCAGTACTTCACCGTTCGCGATCCCCGCATGGCCTTGGCCCTTCAAACCGTTCCCGACAGCCTGACCCACTGCCGCCCCTGGAGCGCCAACGCCGTGCGCGTGCTGGACCCGTCTGGCCGTGTGGTGGAAGCAGCCAGGCCCGGACCCGAGGCCCATTGGGTGGGTGTACCGGGCATGAGTGCGCTGGTTAAGCACTGGGCCCAACCCCTGGCCGATGCGGATCAAGTGCGGCTGGGCCACACGGCGCAATCGCTGCAAGCCGACCCGCGCAAAGCCAGTCGCTGGTCTTTGCACGGCACAGATGCCGACGGCCATGCTTGGCACCAGGGCGGTTTTGACCGCGTGGTCCTGGCCATGCCCGCGCCACAAGTGGCACATCTGTTGCAATCCAGCCCAGGGCGCGGCGCGGCCAGCGCCTTGATCGCGCCCACCCTGGGGGTGCAAACCGCCCCCTGTTGGACCTTGATGCTGGCCTATCCCCAGGCCAGCCAACCTGGCCTGACCCATTTGGGCCCGCAGTGGAATGCCGCCCGCAGCACCCACCACCGCATTGCCTGGCTGGCGCGCGAATCGTCCAAGCCGGGGCGCAGCAGCATCGAGCGCTGGACCCTGCAAGCCAGCGCCGAATGGTCCCTCGAGCACCTCAACGACGACGCCGAGCGGGTGCAACTCAAATTGCAGCGCGCATTTGCGGAGTTGACCGGCATCCACAGCGCGCCCAGCCATGCCCAAGCGCATTTGTGGCGCTATGCCAAAACCACCCATCCCTTGGGGCAGCCCTACCAATGGGACAGCGCCACCGGATTGGGCACCTGTGGCGACTGGCACCTTGGGAACCGGGTGGAAGACGCCTTCGTCTCTGGCCTCGAACTGGGGCTGCACCTGTGCGGTAAATGATGCCCTACCGGGGGCGGTTTGCGCCCTCACCCACCGGCCCCTTGCACGCGGGCTCCTTGGTGGCGGCCCTGGCCAGCTGGCTCGACGCCAAAGCCCACCACGGGCAATGGTGGATCCGCATCGAAGACACCGACGGGCCGCGCTGCCCACCCGGCACAGATGAAATCATCTTGCAGCAACTGGCCCAGTGCCATTTGCACCCCGATGCGCCGGCGCAATGGCAATCACACCGAACCCAGCTGTACCAAGCGGCCTTGGACCGCCTGCACCTCAGCGGCCATATTTACCCCTGCATTTGCTCGCGCAAAGAGATTGCCAACGCCTTGACCGCACAGGGTTGGGCGGCCCAGCGCCATGCTGCCGCCCCCTACCCTGGCACTTGCAAGCGCCAGCCGCCAAATGCCACACAACTGGCCCACTTGCCCCATGCCTTGCGCTTTGCCGTGCCCTCTGGCGCATGGCCTTGGCACGACCGGTGGCTGGGCGCGCAATCGCAAGACCTGGCGCACAGCGTGGGCGATGTGGTGCTGCGCCGCGCCGATGGTCTTTGGGCGTATCAACTGGCGGTGGTGGTCGACGATGCCGACCAAGGCATCACCCATGTGGTGCGTGGCCAAGACCTGGCCGACAACACGCCACGCCAAATGGCCTTGCAACAAGCCTTGGGACTGGCCACGCCGCTTTATATGCACACGCCCTTGGTGCTGGGCACCGATGGCGAAAAACTCTCCAAGCAAAACGGTGCCCAGTCGCTCGACACCCGCCAGCCCCTGGCCTGTTTGCAGGCGGCTGCATCGGTATTGGGCTTGTCGACGCACACAGGGCCCGTGTCCCAAGCCCTGGCTTTTTGGGTCGAACAGTGGGCCAAACAGCATGGCACAAATGCCAGCGCTCAAGTGGCACCGCCATAGAACCTAGGGGCCATGAGACCCAACCCCTCACACCCCTGACAGCCAGGCCACGAAACACCGCCCCATCGCAAGGATGGATCCAACATTGACCCGTCGTGCATGACCCCCTGCGGCCCCTAGAATCGGCCGCTTGATGAACCCCAACACCCCCTCCACAGCGCCCAAGCCCAGCGCTTGCGAACCCGCAGCGAAAGCCACCCCCACACACATGCACAGCGGGGAAGGTCTGCACCATGACAAGCCTTTTTTGCGCACCATCAAAACCTTTGTCACCCGCGCTGGGCGGGCCACCAGCGGTCAACTCAGGGCCATCGAAGACCTGGGTCCGCGCTTTGTGCTCCCCTATGCGCCACAACCACTCAACCTGGCGACGGTTTTTGGGTCAGAACGGGCATCGGCCCCGGTGATTTTGGAGATTGGCTTTGGCATGGGCGAGGCCACGGCCCACATTGCCCGCTTGCGCCCCAACGATAATTTTTTGTGCTGCGAAGTGCATGAAGCAGGTGTGGGCGCCTTGCTCAAACGCATGCTAGACCCACCCATCGCCAACATCCGCATCCTGCAACACGACGCGCTCGAGGTGATCGAGCACAACCTGGGTCTGGCCAGCCTGGACGGCATCCACATCTTCTTTCCTGACCCGTGGCACAAACTGCGCCATCACAAGCGGCGTTTGATTCAGCCCGCTTATGTGTCCCGGCTGACCCAACGGCTCAAGCCCGGCGGCTATGTGCATTGCGCCACCGACTGGCAGCCCTATGCCCAGCAAATGCTGGCCGTGCTCGGTGCCGAG
>CAMDLJ010000210.1 GCA_945901665.1 Bordetella parapertussis
GGCAAACAGTATCGTGTTGCTGCTGGCGAAAAAATTAAAGTAGAACAGATTGCTGCGGACGTTGGCCAAGAGATTGTGATTGACCAAGTGCTCGCCGTCGGTAACGGCGCAGAGCTCAAGGTTGGCACACCCTTGGTGTCCGGTGCAACTGTCAAAGCCACAGTGTTGGCTCACGGCAAGCACGACAAGGTGCGCATTTTCAAAATGCGCCGTCGCAAGCACTATCAAAAACGCCAGGGGCATCGGCAGCAATTCACCGAGCTGCAAATCGCTTCGATTCAAGGTTGAGGGGCTAAGTCATGGCACAGAAAAAAGGCGGCGGCTCTACGCGCAACGGGCGTGACTCACAGCCCAAAATGTTGGGTGTCAAAGCGTTTGGTGGCGAGTTGGTGAGCGCAGGCTCCATCATCGTGCGCCAGCGTGGCACCAAGTTCCACCCGGGTACCAATGTTGGCATTGGCAAAGACCACTCTCTGTTCGCCTTGGTGGACGGTCATGTGAGCTTTGCAGTCAAGGGTGCTTTGAACAAGTCCACGGTCAATGTCAAACCCGCTTGATGTGCGGATTTGAAGCTGACAAGCCCCGACTGGTCGGGGCTTTTTTATTGATTAAGATGCCTGTATGAAGTTCGTGGACGAAGCGCTGATTGACGTCATCGCCGGTGATGGTGGGAATGGTTGCGTCTCGTTTCGGCACGAAAAGTACAAAGAGTTCGGTGGACCCAATGGGGGTGACGGCGGCCGCGGCGGCCATGTGTTTGCGGTGGCAGACCCCAGTCTCAATACTTTGGTGGATTTTCGATTTTCGCGCCGGCATGAGGCGCGCAAAGGTCAGCACGGCCTGGGATCAGACATGTTTGGCGCAGCGGGGGACGACATCACCTTGAAGATGCCCGTGGGCTCGGTCATCACGGACGCTGAAACCGGCGACGTGTTGTACGAAATGCTGGTGCCAGGCGAAAAAATCATGATTGCCAAGGGGGGCGACGGAGGTTTTGGCAATATGCGGTTCAAGAGCTCCATCAACCGTGCGCCACGCCAAAAAACGCCGGGATGGCCCGGCGAGCGCAAAAACCTCAAACTCGAACTCAAGGTTTTGGCCGATGTGGGTTTGTTGGGCATGCCCAATGCCGGCAAGTCAACGCTGATCACGGCCATCTCCAATGCCCGGCCCAAGATCGCCGATTACCCTTTCACCACTTTGCACCCCAACTTGGGGGTGGTTCGGGTCGGTCCGGAGCAGAGTTTTGTGGTGGCCGATATCCCAGGTTTGATTGAAGGTGCCTCTGAAGGGGCGGGTTTGGGCCATCAGTTTTTGCGCCATTTGCAGCGCACCCGCCTGCTGTTGCACATGGTGGACTTCGCGCCCTTTGACGACAACGTGGATCCTGTGGCGCAAGCCAAGGCGATTGTGGGCGAGCTGAAAAAATACGACCAAGCCTTGTTTGACAAGCCGCGTTGGTTGGTGCTCAACAAAATTGACATGGTGGACGCCGATACACGCGTGGCACAGGTCAAGGAATTTGTGCGCCGCATGCGCTACAAAGGGCCGGTGTTTGAAATTTCTGCCCTCACCCATGATGGCTGTGATGCATTGTCCAAAGCCATCTATAAGTATTTGCATGCCCAGCACCTGTCCACCTTGGCCCCGGTCGATATCGATCCACGCTTTGCGGGCACTGCGTCCGATGTGCCTTCTGCTTCCATGTGAGTGCTGATTTGCGCCATGAGTGACAACGCTGCCAACGTCTTGCGCGATGCGCGCCGCTTGGTCATCAAGGTGGGCTCCACCTTGGTCACCAACGAAGGCAAAGGCCTGGACCAACAAGCCATCGGTGAATGGTGTCGTCAAATGGGGGCCTTGGTGCGCGAGGGCCGCGAGGTGATCATGGTCTCCAGCGGCGCCATTGCCGAGGGCATGAAGCGCTTGGGCTGGTCTACCCGGCCGCACGAAATCCATGAACTGCAGGCCGCTGCTGCTGTCGGTCAAATGGGGCTGGCGCAAATTTATGAATCGAGTTTGCGCGAGCATGGTTTGGGCAGTGCCCAAGTGCTGCTCACCCATGCCGATTTGGCCGACCGCGAGCGCTATCTCAATGCCCGCTCGACGTTGCTGACCTTGCTGCAACACGGCGTGCTGCCGGTCATCAACGAAAACGACACGGTGGTCAACGACGAGATCAAGTTCGGCGACAACGATACCTTGGGTGCCTTGGTGGCCAACTTGGTCGATGCGGATGCTTTGATCATCTTGACCGACCAAAAAGGCCTCTACAGCGCCGACCCACGGCGCGACCCGAACGCCACATTTGTCCACCAAGCGCGCGCCGGCGACCCCAAGCTCGAGGACATGGCGGGTGGCGCTGGATCGAGCTTTGGCAAGGGCGGGATGATCACCAAAATTTTGGCTGCCAAGCGGGCTTCAGGTTCGGGCGCTTCGACCGTGATCGCCTGGGGCCGAGAAACAGATGTCTTGCTGCGACTGGCCCATGGCGAAGCCATAGGCACCTTGTTGGTGGCGCCCACGCAAAAGCAACAAGCCCGCAAGCAATGGATGGTGGACCACCTGCAGCTGCGCGGGTCGGTGACGATCGACGACGGTGCGCTGGCCAAGCTGAGCCTGGAGGGCAAAAGCCTTTTACCCATCGGCATGACCGCCGTGCAGGGAGATTTTTCTCGCGGTGATGTCATTGCCATTCGCGCTGCCGATGGCCGCGAAATAGCCCGCGGTTTGGCCAACTATGCCAGCGCCGAGGCGCGCTTGCTGTGCCGCAAACCATCCACTGACATTGAAGCCTTGCTCGGGTACGTGGCCGAACCCGAAATGGTTCACCGCGACAATTTGGTTTTGTTGGGTCAAGCCCCTTAATCCCCCTTGCTTGGCGGCACGCGCCGAGCAGCCTCGGGGCTCAGCGATTGGTGCCATCAGGGTGCGGGTCAAAACTGCCGCCTGGGGGAAGCTCCATGCCATCTGGGGGATGGCCATGCGGGTCAAGCTGTCCCATCATGCGTGGCGTGGCTCGGTACAAACGCTGACGTAACTCTTGGCGCGGTAAATATCGCGACAACTCGGTCAGGGCCATTTGATACACCCCGCGTTTGAAATCAACCACCGCGTCCAAAGGCACCCAGTAATCGTTCCAGCGCCAAGCGTCAAATTCAGGGTGATCGGTGGCACGCAAATTCAGTTGCCAGTCGTGGGCTTGCATTTGCAGCAAGAACCAAATTTGCTTTTGCCCCTTGTAGTGCCCACGCGCTTCGCGCCGCACATAGCGGTCGGGCACCTCGTAGCGCAGCCAGTCACGGGTGCGGGCCACCACCCGCACATGATCGGGTTGCAAACCCACTTCTTCGTGCAGTTCGCGGTACATGGCCTGCTCAGGGCTTTCGCCCCTATCGATTCCCCCTTGGGGGAACTGCCAGCTGTGGGTGCGGATTCGCTTGCCCCAAAACACCTGGTTTTTCTGATTGAGCAGGATGATGCCGACGTTGGGTCGAAACCCTTCACGGTCAAGCATAATCAAACCTCAAAATTCTTAAACTGATCCCATTATGCACAGACCGTCTGCCCCATCAAGGGGTTCGACCCCAGTGCCATATCCCTCCAGCCGGAACTTCCCCGCCCCATGAAAGCCACCCAATTCCTCATCTCCACCCTCAAGGAAGCCCCGTCCGACGCCGAGGTGGCCAGCCATCAACTGATGATGCGTGCCGGCATGATCAAAAAGCTGGGCGCAGGCATTTACACCTACATGCCCATGGGCTTGCGGGTGATCCGCAAGGTCGAGGCCATCGTGCGCGAAGAGATGAACCGCGCTGGCGCCATCGAGCTGACCATGCCGGTGGTGCAACCCTCAGAGCTGTGGCAAGAGACCGGCCGCTTTGAAAAAATGGGCCCTGAGTTACTGCGCATCCAAGACCGCCATGGCCGTGACTTTGTGGTGCAACCCACCAGCGAAGAGGTGGTCACCGACATCGCTCGCCAAGAACTGCGCAGCTACAAGCAACTGCCGAAAAACCTCTACCAAATCCAAACCAAATTCCGCGACGAGCGTCGCCCCCGTTTTGGATTGATGCGCGGGCGTGAGTTCACCATGAAAGACGCCTACAGTTTTGACCGTGACGCCGACGCGGCCAAGGCCAGCTACCAAGTGATGGCGCAGGCTTACCGCGCCATCTTTGACCGCTTTGGCCTGCGCTACCGCGCGGTGGCCGCTGACAGTGGCGCGATAGGCGGCGACTTGAGTGAAGAGTTTCAAGTGATTGCCGCCACCGGCGAAGACGCCATCGTCTATTGCCCCAGCAGCGACTATGCCGCCAACATGGAAAAAGCCGAGGCCTTGGCACCTCAAGGCGCACGGCCTGCCGCCACCCAGGCCTTGGCCAAAACTCCCACGCCGGGCAAGAGCACTTGCGCCGATGTGGCCGAACTTTTGGGCCTGCCTTTGACCAAAACCATTAAATCGCTGGTTTTAGCGACAGATGAGCTCAATAACGAGGGTGTTGTTGTCAAATCGCAGGTTTGGCTGCTGTTGGTGCGTGGCGATCACGACATGAACGAGGTGAAAGTGGGCAAGTTGCCAGGCTTTGAAAAAGGCTTTCGGTTTGCCACCATCGCCGAGATTGAAGACCATTTCGGCTGTAAACCTGGCTATTTGGGGCCTATTGGCTTGCAAAAGCCGTTAAAAATCGTCATCGACCGCGAAGTGGCGTTGATGGCCGATTGGGTGTGTGGCGCCAATGCGGTGGACTTTCACATGACCGGCGCCAACTGGGGCCGCGACCTGCCCGAACCCGACATGGTGGCCGACATCCGCAACGTGGTCGAAGGCGACGCCTCACCCGACGGCAAAGGCGTGTTGGCGATTGAGCGCGGCATCGAGGTGGGGCATATTTTTTACCTCGGCACCAAGTACAGCCAAGCCATGAACGCCACGTTTTTGGCCGACGACGGCAAGCCCAAGCACTTCGAGATGGGCTGCTACGGCATTGGCATCACCCGCTTGCCGGCCGCTGCCATCGAGCAAAACCACGATGCCAAAGGGATCATTTGGCCCGACGCCTTGGCGCCTTTCACCGTGGT
>CAMDLJ010000211.1 GCA_945901665.1 Bordetella parapertussis
CACAAGCGGCGTTTGATTCAGCCCGCTTATGTGTCCCGGCTGACCCAACGGCTCAAGCCCGGCGGCTATGTGCATTGCGCCACCGACTGGCAGCCCTATGCCCAGCAAATGCTGGCCGTGCTCGGTGCCGAGGCGGGCTTGAAAAACACCAGCGACCAAGCCGACGGCTATTGCACCAAACCCGATTACCGGCCCCTGACCAAATTTGAAAATCGCGGCATCAAATTGGGCCACGGGGTGTGGGACTTGGTGTTCCAGCGGGCATGACCTCTGCCACGCCCAGTCCCGCGCCAGACCAGGCGCCCCCTGAAGTCAGTTTCGGCCAAGCCTTTGCCTTTTGGCTCAAGCTTGGTTTCGTGAGCTTTGGCGGGCCGGCGGGACAAATTGCCATCATGCACCAGGAGTTGGTGGAGCGCCGCTGCTGGATCTCCGAGCAGCGCTTTTTGCACGCCTTGAACTACTGCATGGTGTTGCCCGGACCCGAGGCGCAACAACTCGCCACCTACATCGGTTGGCTGATGCACAAAACCTGGGGCGGCATCGTGGCGGGGGTCTTGTTTGTGCTGCCATCGCTGCTGATCTTGATCGGCTTGTCATGGGTCTATATCGCTTTTGGCGAACAGCCCGTCGTGGCCGGTTTGTTTTACGGCATCAAACCCGCTGTGACCGCCATCGTGGTCCAAGCTGCCCACCGCATTGGCTCACGCGCCCTCAAAAACCGTTGGCTGTGGGGCATGGCTGCGGCGTCTTTTGTGGCGATTTTTGCGCTGAATGTGCCATTTCCCGCCATCGTGGCGGCGGCGGCCGTGATCGGCTATCTGGGGGGTCGGCTGGCGCCGGATGCCTTCAAGTCGGGGGGAGGACACGGCGATGCTCAAAGGTCATATGGCCCCGCGCTGATTGACGATCACACGCCCAGCCCCGCACACGCCCAATTTCGCTGGCGCAGACTGATTCAGATCGGGGTGGTGGGTGGCGTTTTGTGGGCTGTCCCCATGGGCGCGTTGACGCTGGCCCATGGTTGGGACCACACCCTGACCCAAATGGGGTGGTTTTTCACCAAAGCGGCGCTGTTGACCTTTGGCGGCGCGTATGCGGTTTTACCTTATGTGTACCAAGGAGCTGTTTCTGATTTCGGCTGGCTCACACCCCTGCAAATGATGGACGGCTTGGCCTTGGGCGAAACCACCCCAGGCCCGCTGATCATGGTGGTGGCCTTTGTCGGCTTTGTGGGGGCTTATGCCAAGGGGGTGTTGGGGCCCGATGCGCTGTTCTTGGCCGGCGCCGTGGCGGCGTGTGTGGTGACTTGGTTCACCTTTTTACCGTCTTTTTTGTTTATTTTGGCCGGCGGCCCCTTGGTGGAGAGCAGCCACCATCAACTTCAATTGACCGCGCCGCTGACCGCCATCACCGCCGCCGTGGTGGGGGTGATTTCGAATTTGGCCCTGTTTTTTGGCCACCATGTGCTCTGGCCCATGGGTTTTTCAGGCCCCTTGGATGGCGTATCTGCGGCCTTGGCCGTGGGTGCTGCCATTGCGCTGTTTCGCTACAAGCGAAGCGTGATTCAAGTGATCGCGGGCTGCGCCGTGCTGGGGCTGATGGTCAAGAACATCTTGGCTTGAAGCAGGCCTCAGCCCCCACCAGGCAGCCATCGGCCATCACCTCACCCCCATGCACTTTCGGGTCGTAGGCTTTGAGTTTCTGGGCCAGCGACATGTTGGGCTTGTCACCCACCCGAACCAAAAAACCTTTGGGCACCACTTCCCGGGTCACGGGGTTGCCTTGCGCCACTTCCGACGCTTGGGTCAAAGGTGCGGAGATGCGCACGGCCAACCCCCGATCAAGCCGCGCGTTTTTGCCGCGCTGCCAGCAGGCGCTCTGGTGTGAATGGCACGCTTCTCAAGCGCACACCCGTGGCGTCAAAGATGGCGTTGCCCAAGGCGGCAAAAATAGGCGATGCCGTGGCTTCACCCGCACCCACAGCCCGCACCGTGGGGCGATCGATCAGCTCAATGTCGATGGCGCTGGGCAGGTCTGAGAAGCGCAAGATCGGGTAGCTGACCCAGTCCACACTGGTGATTTCGCGCCGGGTGGTTTGCACCTCTTCCATCAAGGCGCGGCTCAGGGTTTGGATCACACTGCCCTCGATTTGGTTGCGCACGCCATCGGGGTTGACTACCATGCCGCAGTCGTGGGCCACGCAGACGCGCTCGACCTTGACGCGACCGGTTTTGTCGTCCACCCGCACCTGCATGCTCACCGCCACATAGGCTTGCGAGTTGTTGTATTGCACAAAGGCCACGCCCCGACCCGCACCGCTGGCGCGATTTCCACTGGGGCGTTTGTCCCAACCGGCGCGTTTTTCGACCGCGCGCAAGACTGCGATGGCACGCTCGTCTTTCAGGTGGCGCACCCGGAAATCGATGGCATCGGCGCCAGCCAGCACCGCCATTTCGTCAATGAAGGATTCGTTGGCAAAAGTGTTTTGGGGTGAGCCCAAACCCCGCAAAGACGACGAGCGCAGGGGGGAATGGTTAAGCAAGTTGAGCACCACCCGGCTGTTGTCAAAAACGTAAGTGGGCTTGGCATCGCGATCCGCACCGGCTTGCAAAAAGCGCGCGGGCATGTTCAGCTCCTCGCCAGCCAACACATTGCCAGCCATGTCGTAATAGGGGCGCAAAGCGTGGTTGGGACTCCACACTGCGTAATCCCAGCCGACAATTTTTCCATCGGTGTCCAGACCTCCTTTGACCGACATGGCCATGGCCGCGCCCTTGGGCTCCCATTGGTGCTCTTGGCTGCGCATCCATTGCACCCGCACCGGCTTGCCCACCAGCTGCGACAGCAAGGCTGCGTCGCCCGACACATCGTCTGAACCGTTTTGGCCGTAGCAGCCCGAGCCCTCGGTCCAAATCAAACGCACCTGCGACGGCTTCATGCCCAACATGGTGGCCAAGCTGCCCCGGGTGAGGAAGGATGTTTGCGTGGCAGACCACACCGTCGCTTTGTCTGCGCGCACATCGGCCACCGCGCAGGATGGGCCAATGGAAGCATGCAACTGAAACGGCACAAAGTAATCGGCCTGATGGGTTTTGGCCGCTTGGGCCACCGTATCGGCACCCCGACCGGTGCGCTGCAATTCCCGCGCGGTTGATGGGGTGCTGCGCAAGCGCTGCGGCACCTCTTGTGGGGTGGGCAATGGTTCGGCGGCACTCCACAGCACCTTCACCGAAAGAGCAGCTTGAATGGCCATGTCTTCGGTATCGGCCACCACTGCCAAAAAGTTGGCTTTGCGCACCACTTTGGGTGCACCGGCCATGGTCTTGAGGGCTCTGTCGTCGATTTGCAAGGCAGTTGCACCTGGCATGTCCGGGCGAATGATGCGCCCATGCAGCATGCCAGGCACGCGCACATGTTGCACATACTCATGCGTCCCGCAGACCTTGGCCGGAATCTCTACCCGTGGCACTGATTGGCCAATCAGTTTGAACTGGGCAGGCGTTTTCAAAGTGGCTTTGCCGCTGATGGCACGGCCCAAGCCCGGGCCTTGGGCCAACTCTGCGTAACTGACGCTGGCACCGCTGGGGGCTTTGGCCATGCCAAGAGCAGTTTGAATTTGATCGGCCGGCACGCCCAAGCGCTGGGCCGCACGCTCGACCAGGGCCAGGCGGGCCTCAGCGGCCGCTTGGCGCACCTGTGGGCCAGCGAGCATGATGGTCAAGCTGCCAAAAGTGCCAATTTGATCCGGACACAAATCGGTGTCGCCCATCACCAGTTGGATGCTGGACACGGCCACATCCAGCTCTTCGGCAATCATTTGGGCCAGGGCGGTGCGAACACCCGTGCCCAACTCGACCTTGCCGGTGTGAAAAGTGACGACGCCGTTGGGCGCGATCTTGAGCCAAGCGTCGACTTGGGCAAAGCGTGGGTCAGCGGCTTGTTGGGCCGAAACCGGTGACAAGCTCAAGCTGAAGCCGACCACCACACCGGCCGAGGATTGGAGGAATGCGCGCCGTTTCATGCTGCCACCCCCGCTGCTTTGCGCACCGCAGAAAGAATGCGCATGTGGGTACCGCAACGGCACAGGTTGGCGTCCAGCGCGGCCTTGATTTGGTCGTCTGTGGGCTTGGGGGTTTTCTTCAAAAAAGCCACCGTGGTCATCACCATGCCATTGATGCAGTAGCCACACTGTGCGGCTTGGGCATCGATGAAGGCTTTTTGCACCGGATGGGGTTTATCGGGCGTGCCCAAACCCTCCAAGGTGGTCACCTCACCGCGCACCGCGCCCACCGGCATGACACACGATCGAATGGCTTGCCCATTGATGTGCACCGTACAAGCGCCACATTGACCCAGGCCACAACCGTATTTGGGGCCTTTGAGCAACAGTTCGTTTTGCAACACATGCAACAAAGGGGTTTTCGAATCGGCCTGCACTTTGTGCGCTTGGCCATTGACCTGGATACTTGACATGAACGCTCCTCGGGTTGAACGCCAAACCGAGCCCGTGCCACCATTCGCACGGGCAGGCCCTGGTGTTGGCGCCCATGCTAAAGGCCACCCAGCATGCGCCAGCCCCTGGATAACCCTTGTCCTGCAGTGCCCTTTATGTTTCGCCTCGGGCCGTGGGCCAGGCCTTCTTGGCCCCCAGTTGGCCCAAGTTAATGTGGGCTTACCTTGGGCTGCTGATCGCGAACCCATGGCAAGCGGCCTGCCAAAGGCCTAGGCACCCAGTCACTGGGGTGGAAAAAAGGCCTGAGGTTTGCAGCGTTTACAAACGCTGGCCCACCCAGCCCTGCACACTGGCCAAGGCCGCGTCCAAACCGGCGGGCTGCGTGCCACCGGCCATGGCCATGTCGGGCTTGCCGCCGCCCTTGCCGCCGACCTGCTGCGCCACAAAATTCACCAGTTCACCGGCTTTGACGCGTCCCATGGTGTCGGCGGTCACACCAGCGGCGATTTGCACCTTGTCGCCGTCGACACTGGCCAACACCACCACCGCGGTTTTGAGCTTGTCTTTGAGCTTGTCCAAGGTTTCGCGCAA
>CAMDLJ010000212.1 GCA_945901665.1 Bordetella parapertussis
CGGCAGCCACCAATTTATCACCCACCACCAACAAACGGTAATCGCTGCCAGGCAAAAAGCGCTCGACCATCACTTCATCGCGGAACTTGGCGGCATTGTGGAAGGCGGCTTCTATTTCTTCGCGGGTGCTGATGTTGACCGTCACGCCCTTGCCTTGGTTGCCGTCGCGCGGTTTGACCACCACGGGTGTGCCAATGGCTTGTGCAGCGATCCATGCATCGTTGGGATCCAGCACCGGACGACCTTGTGGCACCGGGACGCCAGCAGCGTGCAACAGCTTTTTGGTCAGGTCTTTGTCTTGCGCAATGGCTTCGGCGATGGCGCTGCTCGAATCGGTCTCTGCGGCTTGGATGCGGCGTTGTTTGCTGCCCCAGCCAAATTGCACCATGCTGCCTTCGGTGAGTCGGCGATAAGGAATGCCGCGCACCAAAGCGGCGTCAACGATGGAACTGGTGGATGGGCCCAAACGGATGTCCTCGTCCAGGGCGCTCAGTTGTGTCAGAGCTGCGTCAATGTCGTAAGTGGTGTTGTCCCAAGCGGCTTGGCACAGCGCCTGCGCCAACGCCAGGGCCAGGCGACCCACGTCTTCTTCGGTGTACTCGACCACCACTTGGTACATGCCCGCCTCGGGGGTCAGGGTGGTGCGGCTGAAAGTCACCGGGCAGCCGGCGGAAATTTGCATGTGCAAGGTGGCGTCTTCTATGGCATGGGCCATGCTTAGAACAGCGCCTTGTTGGGTCGTGCGCAACTGGCCCAAACCTGGAAACAGGTGGCGCAAGCGTTGCTCAAAATCGGGCGCTGTGGTCAGGTCGCACTCTTTGCCTTGGCACTGGACCATGGCTTCAATGGCGGTGTGGCGAGTCCACAGGTTGGGGCCGCGCAGGGCGCGGATGCGTGAGATGTCCATCAGGCTTTCATCCTTGCTTTTTCTTGGGATTCAGATTCTGTTTTTTGGCGGAAATTTTTCAAGCCCGCGCGCATCAATGTGGGTGTGACCCCCAGGGACCAGGCGCAGGCGACCGCGGCCAGCAGGTGTGAGACCGACATGTCTTCGTGCTTGAGCAAGCGCGCCACAGGGGCGAGGTCGAGGTGCAACAACGTGGTCTCCTGGTCGCCGCGCGCCAAGGTCACATGGCCTTGGCGACAAAAAACAGAGCGGCGCCCTTGACGGCGGTGCGCGCCAAGGATCGGGCTGTCGGGGTTGAGCCCATACATCATGATTTCGCCATCGCACAGGTCTTCAAGTTCGGCCACCGCGCTGACATCGGCATTCAGCACAGCCACGCCCTCGCGCAGCACCACGTCCACTTGGGTGCGCACCACTTGGCGCATGTTGTCCGCAGTGATCACATCAAGGTCTTGCAAACCATCGAGGGCCGGCATGTCGGCCACCAAGCCCACATGGCAGCGGTCGTAAGGCAGGCCTTCGAGCAAAATTTCGCGCGGTGAGGTTTCAAATACCGCTGCATCGATGCTGCGGTTGATCAACAACCGCTCGCCCATCTCAAAGCCGCGAGCGTCATGGGTGTCCACATGGCGCTGGTCCATGAACACGCCCAAGCTGCAAGCCATGCCGACCCGGCCGCCTGACAGGTGCAATAACCAAGCCACCAACTGGGCCATAGCGGCGGTGTGGCGGTGGCCCACGATGCCCACGATGGGAATGCGCCCATTGTCCTTGGGTGGGAACAAATGATTGGCAATGGCTTGACCCACGGGCCGGGCTTGGCCAATGGCGGGCTTCAAGTGCATGAGCAAGCTGGGGCCGGCGTTGACTTCGACCACCGCAGCGCCTTGTTCGTGCAAGGGGCGCGAAATGTCTTGCGCCACCAAGTCAATGCCTGCAATGTCCAAGCCAATCACACGGGCTGCCAAGGTGGCCAACTCGGCCACTTCGGGGTGAACCAGGTCGGTCACATCGTTGCTCATGTTGCCATTGCGCTGAACGATGACGCGACGGCCCAGGGCAGGAATGCTGTCAGCGGTAAGGCCTTGTCGTTGGAGTTCGAGCACCGCAGGGGGTTGTTCATCCAGTCGGATGGTGTCCAGGGGGAAGTGCTCTTCTTCGCCGCGGCGCGGGTCAGTGTTGAGTTGTTCCTCAATCAACTGCGCTACCGAGGTCACGCCGTCGCCAGTGATGCAAGCCAGCTCACCGCGCGCAGCGGCCACCACTTTGTCGCCGACCACCAGCAAACGGTGCTCTTCTCCGCGCACATGGCGCTCGACAATCACTTGGCTGCCTTCCGCATCGGCCACCCGCCAAGCGGCTTCGATTTCAGCTTGGCTGTTGAGGTCTAAGGCGACGCCACGCCCATGGTTGCCGTCGCAGGGCTTGATGACCACTGGCAAGCCCATGTCTTGGGCCATTGCCCAAGCTTGCTCAGGGCTGTCAACGATGCGGCCTTCTGGGACGGGCACGCCGCATTGAGCCAGCAGCCGCTTGGTCAGGTCTTTGTCCCGCGAGATGCTTTCGGCCACGGCACTGGTGCGGTCGGTTTCAGCGGTCCAAATCCGGCGTTGGCGCGAGCCGTGCCCGAGTTGCACCAAGTTGCCCTCGGTCAGTCGGATGGAAGGGATGCCCCGTTGGGCAGCTGCGTCGACAATGCTGGCCGTGCTTGGGCCCAGGCACAACCGATCTGCCATGGCCTTGAGGCGATTGACGTTGGCTGCCACATCAAAGGGGGTGTCGTTGATGGCCGCCATCACCAAGTCCCGAGCGGCCAGCAAGCTGTCGTGGGCCACTTCGTATTGGCGGGCGCGCACCACCACTTTGTAAATACCGCGTTGATGGGTTTCGCGGGCTTTGCCAAAACCGACTTCCAACCCCGCCATGGTTTGCAGCTCAATGGCCACGTGTTCCATGATGTGCGCCGCCCATGTGCCGTTGAGCAGGCGTTGAAAAAACCCACCGCGCACACCCACGCTGCAACGGTGCTCGATCATGCCGGGCAGCCAAGCTTGCAAGCGCTCGTTGAATCCGGGCAAGGTGTTGGATGGGTGGTCCTCCAGGGGCCCAATGTCAACCCAAACTTCGATGGCTTCACGGTAGGTCCACACATTGGGGCCACGCAGGTGGCGTGTGCTCAGGATTTGGATGTCTGGAAACGGCATGAGTACTTTGCTATCAATGGGCAGGGTTGTGGACCAGACAAGTGGTGTGAAGAGGGTGGCCCGTTAGAATGCACAGCGTTGCAATTGGCTTGAAAAACCAGTTGTTTTTTTAGCGCTGAAGTGCAATTCCTTGGTAGTCATTGCCGTTAATTTATGAAACATGAAGTCCTCTTTTGAACCCTTGGCTGCTGCATCGACAGATCTTTTAGCAGATCAGACAGGTGGGCAGTTGACAGGGCATGGAGTTGAAAACGCCTTGGCCCGCCTGGAAGTTGACTTGAGTGCGGAATTGTTTTTTCAGCGCCAAAGCCTGGTCCTGTCACCCCAGGGACTGAGCCTGTTGGATGCCAGCGCGTTACCCCACATTTGCCTGGCGCAGTGGCCGCTGAAGGCGGGGCTGCGCTTGCAGCACAACGACCATGCGGGGGCGGGCAGTTTGGAGCTGCTTGACGCCCAAGGCCGGCTGGCGCAGTGGCGCTTCACTTTGGCCAACAACCCAGACGCTTTGCGCTTGTTGGCCTTGTTTGATCAGGCCATGTCCCCTTTCCAGGACCATGACAAGCCCTTGCCCGACCCGTCCACCTCCGATGAAGCGGAGATGGCACCCACCGAAGAGGACGAGGGCGAGGTGGCCGACACACCGCCCTCGACACTGGGTTTGCTGCGTTTGTGGCGGTTCGCCCAGCCCTACCAAGGGCATTTGTTGATGGGTTTTTTGCTCACCCTGGCTGCGACCGGTGCGAGCATGGTGCCGCCTTATCTCACCATGCCCTTGATGGACGAGGTGTTGGTGCCGTTTCAAAACGGCAAGGAGATTGAGCCCGGCATCGTGCCTTTGTACATGGCTGGCTTGTTGGCAGCGGCCTTGCTGGCCTGGGCCTTGGGTTGGGCTAAAAATTACGTGCTGGGTTTGGTGTCTGAGCGCATTGGCGCGGATTTGCGCACCACCGCCTATGAACACTTGATGAAGCTGTCGCTGGAGTATTTTGGCGGTCGGCGCACGGGCGATTTGCTCAACCGCGTGGGCAGTGAAACCGATAACCTGTGTTTGTTTTTATCGGTCCATTTGCTGGAATTTGCCACTGATGTGCTGATGATCGTGATGACCGCGGTCATTTTGTTTTCCATTGACCCGATGCTGGCTTGGGTCACCTTGGTGCCCTTGCCTTTCATCGTGTGGTTGATCCATGTGGTGCGCGACAAATTGCGCACGGGTTTTGAAAAAGTCGGCCGCGTGTGGTCGGAGTTGACCAATGTGCTGGCCGACACGATCCCCGGTATCCGGGTGGTCAAAGCCTTTGCCCAAGAGAAGCGCGAGGCCGACCGTTTTCGCGAAGCCAATCGCCAAAACCTGTTGGTCAATGACCGCATCAATTTTGTCTGGGCCTTGTTCTCTCCCACCGTGACATTGCTCACCGAAATCGGTTTGCTGGTGGTGTGGGCCTTTGGCATTTATCTGGTGTCTCAACACCAAGTGACGCTGGGCGTGCTGACAGCATTTTTAGCCTACATCGGGCGGTTTTATACCCGGCTTGATTCGATGAGCCGCATCGTGGCCCATGTGCAGCGGGCCGCTGCCGGGGCCAAGCGCATTTTTGAAATCCTTGACCATGTCTCTAGCGTGCCCGAGGCGGCCAACCCCAAGCCCATGCCCGTGGTCAAAGGCCAAATTGACATCGAAGACATCAATTTCCGCTACGGCAACCGGGCTGTGGTGCGCGGCTTGAGCCTGAATATCGCACCTGGAGAAATGATTGGGCTGGTGGGGCAAAGCGGTTCGGGAAAAACCACCTTGGTCAATTTGTTGTGCCGTTTTTATGACGTCAGCGATGGCGCCATCCGCATCGACGGCGTGGATATCCGTGAGCTGAGCTTGAGCGATTA
>CAMDLJ010000213.1 GCA_945901665.1 Bordetella parapertussis
GAACTGGGGTCGCCGCCGCTCCTGCATGGCCAGACGGCCTTCAGCGAAATCAGCGCTGCTTTGGCTCATGGCCTCGCGCGCCGCTAATGTGTCTAAATCGACGGTATTGAGAGCCACATCCATCAAGGATTGCTTGGTGCCTTGTACGGCCAGTGGTGCCATATTCAGCACTTGTTGCACCAATTGATGCAGTTGTTCGTCAAATTGAGATTCGGTGACGAGGGCATGGAACAGGCCACAAGCTTGTAATTGCTCAAAGGGAATGGACAAGCCCGTTAAAAAAGCCCGCTGGCTGAAACTGAGCCCCATTTTTTGGACGTAGCGTTGCAAGCCACTGGCGTAGTAGTGCAATCCAATGGCGCAGGCAGGCATGCGCCACTCCATGCCCTGTTGCGCCAGCACCAAGTCACAGGCCAGCACCACATCGGTGGCACCCCCGTACACACTGCCATTGAGCGCGCAAATGGTCACGGGCCGCAGCCTGGCCAGGGCATCGGGCACGGTTTGGAAAAAGTTGGGGGCCGATGTATCGTCATCCAGCCCGGCCACGTGGTAGCCCGCACTGAAGACAGGGCGTGGCATGTCTTGGGTATGCGCGCGCAGCACCACAACCCGAATGTCTAGGTTGGCGTTGATGGCCGCAAAGTGATCCAACAAGGTGCTCAGGTCTAGGTTGTTCAAACTGTTGCGCAAGCCGGGGCGCTGCAAGGTGATGGTGGCCACGCCAGCATCAATGAGCAGGCTGGGGGGGGTATTCACGGGGAAGTTGCTCATTTCAGATCTGCCCAGGCCTGTCGAAAACGAAGGGCTTGTTGGTGTACCTCTGCGGCCTTCATGCCGGGTTTGAACAGCGCTGATCCAATGCCAAAACCGGTCGCGCCAGCTTTGCGAAAGTCTGCCATATTCTCGGGCTGAATGCCCCCGACTGGAAATAAAGGGGTGTTGGCAGGCAACACGGCGCACCATGCCTTGAGCACGGCGGGTTGCACCATTTCAGAAGGAAACACTTTGAGCCCATCCGCTTGACTGCGCAAAGCGGCAAAGGCCTCCGACGGGGTGGCCACGCCAGGCAGGGCGATCATTCCCAAACGCTTGGCCTCGGCCACGACCAAGGGGTCAAAGTGCGGGCTGACGATGAGTTGCCCACCAGCGGCGTGGACATCTCGAACCTGTTGTGCATCCATCACGGTGCCCGCACCGATCAAACATGGGCTTAGCCGCGCACGCAGGGCCGCAATGCTGTGCAGCGGTTTGGGCGAGTTCAACGGCACTTCAATGATGCACCATCCGGCATCGATCAAGGCCTGACCAACTGGCAGGGCTTGGTCGGGTTCGATGCCACGCAAAATCGCGATCAAGGGCAGTTTTGCCATGGCGCTTGTGAGGTCAGGGTTTTTTATCATGGGGCCATGCTAACAAGGGTTGGTCAATTGGCTCGCCAGGTATTGCAATCCCTGCCAGGTGGCTTCATCTCCCAGGGTTTGACAGCTCAGTCCGCGCAATGCCAATGCGCGTCGATAACGCTTTTGCAGGACAAGATTGGCCACCACCACTGGAGGGCCTGTCAGCAAAGGGACCTGGGTTCGCAGCTCTTCACCAATCAATAAACCCGACAGGTATGCCAAGCCTTGCGAGGGCTTTAGTCGATCCATCAATGCCAGGGTGCGTACGGAAAAAAGGGTGTGCAAAAGGCTGGCACCTGTGAGAGCAAGCTCAACCCCTTGATCAAAAAAAGTTTCATCCACATCATCTGCCGGCGATGGGTCAGAGTGTGGTGAGCTGAGCGTTCGCCCCAAAATAGAGTGCTGCTTCAGCAGCGAAAAGCACTCGCCGGTCATGAAAGTGTGAAAGCGCACAACACACTGATTTTCCACCTGTACCCACTTGCTGTGCGTGCCCGGCAGGATCACTGTGGCATCCGAGCGGTCCAACAGTTGCAAAGCTCCCAGCACTTGGGTTTCTTCTCCGCGCATCACATCGGGGGCATGGGCCAGCTCGCAAGCAATGCCCGGCACCAAAGCCACTTTTTGGTTTTGCACCCAAACCAAATGCTGGGTCAGGTTTTGCAAGGGACTGGGGCTGGGCATATAGGGAGCCAGCTGCCAGCCCTGGGCGCTGCCGGCCATGCCGCAGATCAGGGTCAGGGCTTGGGGGTGAGCCATCCAATCGCCACACAAAAGGGCCAAAGCGTTGGCAAATCCTCCCGGTTGGACTTGCAAAATACCTTGGTCGCTGTGTCGCACTGTCGCAATCTGGCCATTGGAAATCAGCGCAGCACGCAGTGCACTGGTGCCCCAATCCACTGCAATCAAATGGGGATGGTGAATGGTTTTGTGTGGAGGCATGGTGGGTGTCCATGGCGCAAGGCTTGGCCAGTTGATGGTGGGGTCCATGATTCAATTGAGTATAGAAGTGAAGCCTTTTGAGGGTTTGCTCTCGGGGTCGTGGGCAGCCAGCCCTGAAATAATGGGCCACAGGGCTCAGGGGCTTGAGCCGTGCATGCCGACAAGGAGACAGCATGAAAATTTTGATCACAGGTGGCGGCGGATTTTTGGGCGCCCGATTGGCACGTACTTTATTGTCCAAAGGGCAGTTGAGTGGACAAACCATCAGCGCGTTGATGTTGGCCGACCAACAAGCCCCACCGGAGGATTTGCGGGTGCAGTCCAAGGTACTGGTGCGCACGGGCCCTTTGCTGGAACAAGTGGCTGACTTGGCGTCTTGGCAGCCCGATGCGGTTTTTCACTTGGCCTCAGCCGTGTCCGGTGAATGTGAGGATGATTTTGATTTGGGCTTGCGCTCCAATATCGATTCGACCCGCGCATTGTTGGATGCATTTCGGCATGCCAAGCATGCACCGCGGTTTGTTTTTTCCAGCTCAGTGGCCGTGTATGGCCCTGATCCAGGGCATCACTGGCCGGGCGTGGTGAGCGATGAAACCTTGCCCACCCCGCAGACGTCATATGGCATCCATAAGCTCATTTGTGAGCATTTGGTCACCGACTACACGCGCAAGGGTTATATCGACGGTCGCAGTGCGCGCTTGATGACGGTCACCGTGCGTCCAGGGCGACCCAATGGGGCAGCGTCTTCTTTTTTCAGCGGCATCATCCGCGAACCTTTGGCTGGGGAGGTATCTGTTTGCCCCGTGGATGCCAGTGTGTCTCACCCCGTGGCATCGCCTGGAAAAACCGTTGAAGGTCTGATCGCTGTGTTTGAAGCCACGCGCGAGGCCTTTCAAGGGCGCACAGCCATGAACCTGCCTGGATTGAATGTCACCGTGGCCCAAATGTTGGATGCGCTAGAGGCGGTGGCAGGGCCAGAGGCCCGCGCCCGCGTGCGCTTTGAGCGCAACGAAAAAATTGCAGGCATTGTGGCCAATTGGAGCCAGGGCGCCACGGCCCAGCGTGCCGCCCATTTGGGCTTGCTGCCCGACCCGGATTTTCAAACCATCATCCGCCAGTACATGGCCGATTGTGAATTGGCTGGCTTGGGTGCCAGCGCGCTCAAAGGTTTGCGGCGCTGAGGGTGTCAGTGGTTGTCGCGGGGCACAAAGGCGCCGCGATGACCGCGCAAAAAGTCCAGATCAGCCCCTTCGTCGGCTTGCAGCACGTGGTCGATGTAGAGCTTCCAGTAGCCTGAGTTGAGTCGGGGTTCGGGGGCTTTCCACAGGGCGCGGCGCTGCGCCAAAACTGCGTCGCTCACATGCAGCTGCAACAAGCGCCTGGGCACATCGAGTTCAATGGTGTCGCCGTTTTCCACCAAGGCCAACACGCCCCCAGCGGCGGCCTCAGGCGCCGTGTGCAGCACCACCGTGCCATAGGCCGTGCCGCTCATGCGCGCATCACTGATGCGCACCATGTCGGTGATCCCCTTGCGCAAAATTTTCGGTGGCAATGGCATATTGCCCACTTCGGCCATGCCGGGGTAGCCTTTGGGGCCGCAATTTTTCAACACCAAGATGCAGTTCTCATCGACGTCCAAGTTTTCATCGTCGATGCGTTGGTGAAAGTCCTCAATGTTTTCAAACACCACAGCTCGACCCTTGTGCACCAGCAATGAGGGTGTTGCCGCACTGGGCTTGATCACCGCACCCCTGGGGGCCAGATTGCCCCGCAGCACCGCAATGCCTGCTTTGTCTTTGAAGGGCGATGAAAAGGGTTTGATCACCCGTGGGTCATGGTTTTGCGCACCAGCGATGTTTTCGGCCACGGTGTGGCCACTGGATGTGAGCAGGTCTTTGTGCAGCAGGTGTTCGATTTCTTTCATCACCACCGGCAGACCGCCGGCATAGCAAAAATCTTCCATCAAATGCTCGCCAGAAGGTTGCAAGTTGACCAAGCAGGGCAGGTCACTGGCGAGGCGATCAAAGTCCTCCAGTGTGAGGGTCACACCCAGTCGACCAGCCATGGCAATCAGGTGTATCACTGCATTGGTTGAGCCGCCAATCGCTGCCAAGGTTTTGATGGCGTTTTCAAAGGCTTCGCGGGTGAGAATTTGGGAAATTTTGTGGTCGCAGTGCACCATTTCCACAATGCGTCGCCCTGCCATGCGGGCCAATACATTTCGGCGCCCATCAACCGCTGGGTATGCGGCATTGCCCGGCAAGCCCAGACCCAAGGCTTCCACCATGCTGGCCATGGTCGAGGCCGTTCCCATGGTCATGCAGTGCCCATGGCTGCGGTGCATGCAGCTTTCGGCCTCTAAAAACTCGGCCAACTTCAATGTGCCCGCGCGCACTTGCTCGCTCATGCTCCACACACCGGTTCCCGAACCCAACTCTTGTCCGCGCCACTTGCCGTTGAGCATGGGCCCGCCGCTGACGCCTATGGTGGGCAGGTCCGCACTGGCCGCACCCATGATGAGGGCAGGGGTGGTTTTGTCGCAGCCCATGAGCAACACCACGCCGTCCATGGGGTTGCCCCGGATGCTTTCTTCCACATCCATGCTGCTGAGGTTGCGGTACAGCATGGCTGTGGGGCGCA
>CAMDLJ010000214.1 GCA_945901665.1 Bordetella parapertussis
TGGCAATGATCCTGGTTCAGCCGGCGGCTACACCCAAGGCACCAACCGCCAGACCTACGTGGGTTTGGAAGGTGGTTTTGGTACCATTCGCGTGGGCTACCAGTACACCACCCTGTATGAAATCGCCACCCTCAGCGGCTTCACCAACACCTCCGAAGGCGTGGCTGGCGGAACTATCGCCCACCTGTGGGGACAAGCCGTTGCTGGCGGCACCCGCGGCAACATGATCAACTACATCAGCCCCAAATTGGCTGGTGCATGGACCGTAGGTCTGCAAATGGGTTCTGCTGGTGGCCGTGAGAACACCGAATTTGTGGGCGTGACCAACACCGCCAATGGCCGTGGCGTCGACAAACAAGCTCGCACCTCTTTGCACATTGACTACAACTCTGGTCCTTTGCGCGCTGCTTTCGGTTACACCACCTTTGACGGAAACCTGGGCGGCGCACTGGCCAACAACGCCGCTGGCGCATTGGGCGCAGCCAACACTGTGACCAACACCTTCAGCGTGTTGGGCGCATTGACCGCAGCTGGTACAGCAGCTGCCACCACCAACGTGGCCACACAAACCAACTTGTCCCAGTTGGCTGGTACTTATAACTTTGGTGCAGTAAAGGTCGGTGCCACCATCAACAGCGGCCAAAGCACCGTCACCACCACCACCATCGCCACATCTGCAACCGCAGCTGCTGTGACCAACATTTCTTCACGTGCAGTTAGCGCCGTGATGCCCATGGGCAAGTTGGACATCGTTGGTGGCTTTAACAACGCCAGCTTGGACGTGGCCGGTACCCCCACCGCTGACTGGGCATCCAGCCAGTTGGGCCTGAAGTACAACTTCAGCAAGCGCACCGTGATGTACGGTTTCACCGGTACCTCTACCAACAACCTGGCCACTGCAGCCACTGCTCTGAAGGTCATGACCGGCACCATCATTGGTATCGACCACCAGTTCTGATCCCCGGCTGGCCCATCGGCCAGCTTGAGGTCTAGCAACTCTTAAACCCCATCGCCTCACAAGTGCGGTGGGGTTTTTTCATGGGTGAGCTGCTTTGACATGGACACAAAAAAACCCGCTGGTCAGGCGGGTAGGTGTTAGAAGTGTCGTATTAAACGACACTTGCAGGCAGGGTGCTTTGGAGTCGCCTCACTTCTAGCGCCAACTCAACAGCGTTGCGCTTCATGCCATCGTTCACAACCATTTGTTTTGGCGTAGCGATGATTAATCCAACATCTTTGCACACTATACTTGTATAGCAAATTTGGAGATGCCCATGTTGGCTTTACGACTGCCTGAAGAAATTGAGACGCGCTTAGATAAATTGGCCAAGGCTACTGGGCGCACCAAAAGCTTTTATGCTCGCGAAGCAATTGTCGAACACTTGGGGGATCTGGAAGACCTGTACCTCGCTGAAAAAAGGCTCATGAAAATTCGCGGCGGCAAAACTACGACCTACAGCCTAAATTCCGTGGAGCAGGAACTTGGCTTGGCAAATTGAATTTGATGAGGCTGCAAAAAAAGAACTGCGTAAACTTGATCCACAAGTGGCCAAGCGAGTTCTTGGATTTATGCGAGAAAGATTGCTTGTGCTTAAAGACCCGCGCCTTATCGGGCAAGCACTTAAAGGCTCTGAACTTGGTGACTTCTGGAAATACCGCGTGGGTGACATCAGAATCATTGCCAGCATAGAAGACAAGCGCCTAACGGTTTTGGTTTTACGGGTTGGCAATCGCAAAGAGGTCTACAGGCGCCAAGGTCAGTAAACACATAGCGCTGTGTCGTGTAACACGACGAACATGTCATGAAAGCGCTGGGCCATCACGTTGGCACTGAACGCAAAACCCGGAGCGATTCAGGCGGTAGGGTTTTTTCATGGGTGAGCCTTAGGTGCAAGAAAACACACTCGAAAAGTTATAGACTGCGTCCATGCTCGCCTTCATCCTGCGCCGACTCGCCCAAGCCCTGGTGGTGATGGGGGTGGTGGCGTTTATTTCCTTTATGTTGTTTCAGTACGTGGGCGACCCAGTGGTGTTTTTGCTGGGGCAGGATGCGCGGCCAGATCAGATTGCGCAGTTGCGCCGCGACCTGGGGCTGGACCAGCCGTTTGTGGTGCAGTTTGGCCACTTTTTGGTCAATGCGGTGCAAGGTGAGTTTGGCTTGAGTTTGCGCCAAGGGGCCAAGGTGTCGCGCTTGATTGCCGAGCGCTTTCCGGCCACGCTGGAGCTGGCCTTGGTGGCTGCCGTGCTGGCACTGGCGCTGGGCATTCCCATGGGTGTGTACGCCGCGCTGCGCCGGGGCAGTTGGCTCAGCCAGTTGTTCATGACGGTGTCGCTGCTGGGCGTGTCGCTGCCGACGTTTTTGATCGGTATTTTGCTCATCTTGGTGTTTGCCGTGGGCCTGGGCTGGTTGCCCAGCTTTGGCCGTGGCGAGGTGGTGGCCTGGGGTTGGTGGCAAAGCGGTTTGTTCACCCGCGACGGCTGGCTGCACCTGCTGCTGCCTGCGTTCACCTTGGCGGTGTTTCAGCTGACCCTGATCATGCGCTTGGTGCGCGCTGAAATGCTGGAGGTGCTGCGCACCGACTACATCAAATTTGCCCGCGCCCGGGGCCTGAGCAACCGCACCGTGCACTTTGGCCATGCGCTGAAAAACACCTTGGTACCGGTGATCACCATCGCGGGTTTGCAATTGGGCTCGCTGATCGCCTTTGCCATCATCACCGAGACGGTGTTTCAGTGGCCGGGCATGGGCTTGTTGTTCATTCAGGCGGTGACGTTTGCCGACATCCCGGTGATGGCGGCGTATTTGTGCCTGATCTCGCTGATTTTTGTGGTCATCAATTTGGCCGTGGACTTGCTTTACTTCGTAGTCGACCCGCGCCTGCGGGTGGGCACGGCGGGAGGGCATTGATGGGTGCGCCACGTTTATTGGGCACGGGCAGGGCGTTTGCCCACATCGCGCAGTTTCACCCCGAGCTGACCGCCTTTCGGCGCGATTTGCACGCCCATCCCGAGCTGGGCTTTGAAGAGGTGTACACCTCGGCGCGGGTGCAAGAGGCGCTGCGCTTGTGCGGCGTGGACGAGGTGCACACGGGCCTGGGCAAAACCGGCGTGGTGGCGCTGATCCATGGCCAGCCCCATTTGGCAGGTGCGAAGGCGCATAAAGCGACCATGGGCTTGGCAAGCTCTGCAGCAGAAACGCAAGCAGGCACGCAAGCAGGCACGCAAGCAGGTACGAAAGCAGGTACGAAAGCAGGCACGAAAGCAGGCACGAAAGCAGGTACGGCAGCGGGCTCAGTGGCCCGCAACGCAGCGGGCGCAGAAGGCGGCAGCGCCCCGCGCATGATCGGCCTGCGCGCCGACATGGACGCGTTGCCCTTGCACGAGCACAACGACGTGGCCTGGAGGTCGGCCTCGCCCGGCCTGATGCACGCTTGCGGCCACGACGGCCACACCGCCATGCTGATCGGCGCGGCGCGTTACTTGGTCGAGACGCGGCAATTTCGCGGCACGGCGTGCTTGATTTTTCAGCCCGGCGAAGAGGGCTACGCCGGTGCCCGCGCGATGATCGAAGACGGCTTGTTCGATCGCTTCCCGTGCGACCAGGTGTACGCCCAGCACAATGCCCCCGATGTGCCCCTGGGCGTGATTGGCATCACCCCCGGCCCCATGCAAGCGGCGGTGGACCGGGTGGAGATCACCATCACCGGCCAGGGCGGGCATGGTGCACGCCCGCACCAAACCGTGGACCCGGTGTTGGTGGCCGGGCACATCATCACCGCCGCCCAAAGCATCGTGGCGCGCAACCTCTCTGCCATGGACCAAGCGGTGCTGAGCATTTGCTCGATGCAAGGCGGCCACCCCGGGGCCATGAGCGTCATTCCCGGTGAGGTCACCCTGGTGGGCACGGTGCGCACCTACAGCACCAGCGTGCAAGCCCACATCGAGCAGCGCCTGACCCATCTGTGCCAAGGCATTGCCCAAGGCTTTGGGGCCACGGCCAAAGTGCACTACGAGCGCGTGTATCCGGCCACTGTTAACACCGTGCCCGAGGCGCAGTTTGCCGCCGATGTGGCCGCGCGCTTGGTGGGCGAAGACCAAGTGGTGCGCCACATGACGCCCAGCATGGGCGGCGAGGACTTCGCCTTCATGCTCCAGGCCAAACCCGGTGCCTATATGCGCATTGGCCAAGGCCAGCCCGCACTGGGCCTGAGCCACCCGCTGCACAACAGCCGCTACGACTTCAATGACGCCATCTTGCCCCTGGGCGCGGCCTTGCACGCCAGCCTGATCGAGGCGGCCTTGCCCCTGTGAAGCCCCACAGCACCCTGGTCCGTATGTGGCGTGTCTGGTCCCCGCAGCCCCAATGCCGCTCCAATGCATCTGTCCAGCACAACCCTTGAAAACCCGGATATTCATCGTTCTCAAATTGAGACAACGCCCTGTAACATCACACCCCTCAAGGAGAACACCATGAACCTCAAAACCTCTACCCCCGTTTGGCGCCTGGGCACCTTGGCCGCTGGTTTGGCCCTGGCTGTGGCCTTGCCCGCCGCCGCTGTGACGCTGCGCATTGCCAACCAAGGCGACGCGCTGTCCATGGACCCGCATTCGCTCAACGAGTCGCTGCAAATCACCGTGGTGGAAAACGTCTATGAGCCACTGATTTGGCGCGACGACAAATTCAAACTCACGCCCATGCTGGCCACCAGCTGGAAGCAAACCGCGCCCACCGTGTGGCGTTTTGAGCTGCGCAAGGGCGTCAAATTTCATGACGGCACGCCGTTCACCGCCGACGATGTGATCTTCAGCTACGAGCGCGCCAAGGGCGATGGTTCGGACATGAAAACCTATGTGGGCCAGATCAAAGAGATCAAAAAACTCAGCGACCACAGCATCGACATCATCACCAACCAGCCCTTTCCCATCCTGCCCGAGATGATCACCCACTGGAACATCATGAGCAAAAAGTGGTGCGAGGAAAACCA
>CAMDLJ010000215.1 GCA_945901665.1 Bordetella parapertussis
TGGAAATACTTTTTGAGCCGGGCAGGGTGACCGCGCCTTGGGCGCTTTGCAGGGCGGGAACGTCGAGAAAGGGGGTGGCGAACATGGCCAAGATTGTAGGAGGGGCCGTTTCACCCTGAAACGGCTTTTCAGTTGGCTGACCAGATTAAGCCGCGTGATTGTGGCGGTCAATGACCTGCTTGAACCGACCCTGATTGCAGCGCCCAACCCGTGCGCACGTCGCTGGCTTGATGGATGAGTTGCTGCAAGGCCTGCGTGTCACCTTGCAGCATGGCGGCTTCAAACTGGGCCAAAGAGGCGCGAAAGTGTGCCAATTGGTCCAACACCTCGGTGCGGTTGGCGCTCAGGATGTCGCGCCACACCGCCGGATCGCTGGCGGCGATGCGAGAAAAGTCGCGAAAGCCGGGTCCTGCCATGTCCAAATAATCGGCACCCTGTGGATGCGTGGTCAAGGCATGCACGGCTGCAAAAGCCAGCAAGTGCGGCAGGTGACTCACGGCAGCAAAGGTTTGGTCGTGGTCCGCAGCGGTCATGGTGCTGACATGGCTGCCCAGGGCCGACCAAATGTCGTGCGCCAGTTTGGTGTGGCGCATGCTGTTCGATGACAGTGGTGTGAGGATGGTGCGGCGGTCTTGGTAAAGCTGCGCATCGGCGTGGTCGATACCGGCCACCTCTTTGCCCGCAATCGGATGTGCCGGGACAAAGCAGCTCAGTTTGTCACCCAAGTGGGCCTGGGCTGCAGCGATCACGTCGCATTTCGTGGAGCCCACGTCCATCAGCAAGGCCTGGTCCGATAAAGCCGGGGCCATGGCTGCAAAACCCTCGCGCATGGCGCCCACCGGCACGGCCAGCAGCACCAGGTCTGCGCCTCGCACCGCCTCGGCCACGCTGGTGCAGGCCTGGTCGATCACACGCAACTCGCGAGCGCGTTGACGGGTTTTTTCAGAGGCGCTAAAGCCCACAATGGTTTGCACCAAACCGGCTTGGCGCGCGGCCAGGGCAAACGAGCCACCCATCAGGCCGCAGCCAATGAGGGCGAGTCGTTGAAAACGTGGCATGGCCATGGTTTGCATGCGGCCTTTAAGCACTGATGGGGTAAGAGCCGAGCACCTTGTAAAAAGCGCACAAAGTTTGCAACTCGCTCAGGGCTTGCGCCACATGGGCTTGGCTGGTGTGGCCTTCGATATCGATGTAGAAAAAGTATTCCCATTGGCCCGATTTGGCCGGGCGCGATTCAAACCGCGTCATCGACACGCCATGGGTTTTGAGCGGCACCAACAGGTCGTGCACTGCGCCCGGGCGGTTGGGCACCGACACCACCAAGCTGGTGCAGTCTTTGCCAGACGCGGGTGGGGTGGCCAAGGTTTGGGGCAGGCAAATCACCGCAAAACGGGTGCGGTTGTGGGCCTCGTCTTGGATGGCGTGGCCCACGATGTGCAGCCCAAATTGGCTGGCGGCGCGTTCGCTGGCAATGCCCGCCCAGGCCGGGTTGGTGGCGGCCAAACGGGCACCTTCGGCGTTGCTGGACACGGCACGCCGCTCGGCATGGGGCAGGTGCTGGGTCAGCCAGGTTTGGCATTGGGCCAAGGCTTGGGGGTGGGCCATCACCACTTCGATGCCCTCGGTGCTGTCGCTCAAGCGCATCAGGTTGTGGCGCACCAGCAGGCTGACTTCGCCCACCACATGCACGGGGGAGCGCAAAAACAAATCAAGCGACCGTGCCACCACACCTTCGCTGGTGTTTTCCATGCCGACCACGCCAAATTGCGCCGCTCCAGCGGCGGTGGCGTGGAACACCTCGTCAAAGTTGGCGCAGTAGTTCAGTTGCACCGCACTGCCAAAAAATTCGATCGCGGCCTGTTCGCAAAAAGTGCCTTGCGGGCCCAGCACCGCGACGCGCTGCGGCGCTTCCAGGGCGAGGCAGGCGGACATGATTTCGCGCCAGATGGCGGCGACATGGTTGCCGTGCAAGGGGCCAGGGTTCAAGTCTTGGATTTTTTGCAGCACCTGCGCCACCCGGTCGGGGCGGAAAAACGGTGAGCCTTCGCGCTTTTTGATCTCGCCCACTTGCTCGGCCACCCGCGCGCGCTGGTTGAGCAGTTGCAACAGTTGTTTGTCCAGCGCGTCAATTTGGTCGCGCAGCGGGGCCAGGTCGGCCGAGGTGACAGGGGTTGGGGGCTGGCTCATGGTGTGTGTGGGCTAGAGGGTGGCGGGGCTTGGGGCTTGTCTGTCAACGTCCGTTGAGGTGAAGGCCGCCATGTTGGTTGGAACCTCGCGATGACGTGCGTGTGCAGCACATGGTTCAGGCCTGGGTTTTCTCAAAGTCTTGCATGTAATCGACCAAGGCTTGCACGCCGGCCAAAGGCATGGCGTTGTAAATGCTGGCGCGCATGCCGCCCACCGACTTGTGGCCTTTGAGTTGCAGCAGGCCACGCGCTTGGGCGCCGCTCAAAAACGCGGCGTTGAGGGACTCGTCGCGCAGAAAAAACGGCACGTTCATGCGCGAGCGCGACGCGGTTTGCACGCGGTTGAGGTACAGGCTCGAGCGGTCGATGCAATCGTAGAGCAAAGTGGCTTTGGCTTGGTTGCGCGCCTCTAAGGCGGCCACCCCTTGCAAGGCCCCCTCGCGTTGCCCTGCGACCCACTCAAAAATCAAGCCCGCCATGTAAATGCCGTAGGTGGGCGGGGTGTTGAACATAGAGTTGTTTTGCGCCACCGTTTGGTAATTGAAGGCGCTGGGGCAAATGGGCAGGGCGTGGCCGAGCAAGTCTTTGCGCACCACCACCAAGGTGAGGCCTGCCGGGCCAATGTTTTTTTGTGCCCCACCAAAGGCCAAGCCCACCCGCGACCAGTCCACTGGGCGCGACAGCACATGGGACGAAAAATCAATCACCAGGGGTGCGTCGCAGCCCAGGGCTTTCAGGTCGGGCAGGGTGTGGCATTCCACGCCGTGGATGGTCTCGTTGGTGCACAGGTGCACATAGCTGGGTTGCGCGCTCAACTGCCAAAGGCTTGGGTCGGGCAGGTGGTCAAAGCCTTGGCCCTGGCTGCTGGCGGCCACATGGGTGGGGCCATAGCGCTGCGCTTCGCGCAAAGATTTTTCACCCCAACTGCCGCTGAGCACAAAGTCAACCGTGGCGGCGCGCCCGAGGTTGAGCGGAACAATCGCGTTTTCGGCAATGCCGCCGCCTTGCATGAACAAAATGTCGAACTCGCTGGGGATGTGCAGCAAGGCGCGCAAATCGTTGAGCGCCTTGTCGTGGATGGCCATGAACTCTTTGCCCCGGTGGCTCATTTCCATCACGCCCATGCCACTGCCGTGCCAGTCGCTGATCTCGGCGGCGGCTTGTTGCAGCACCTCTAAGGGCATGGCCGCCGGGCCGGCAGAAAAGTTGTAAGGCCGGTTCATGCCGCTTTAGGGGGTGGGCTCGCTGGGTGCTGCATTGGCGCCGTCTTCATCGCCCGACTCGCCCTCGCCCTCTTGGCCTTGCGCGTCGTTTTCCACAATGCGTTGCAAGCCATTGAGTTTGGCACCTTCGTCCAACGCAATGAGTATCACGCCTTGGGTGGCGCGGCCGAGTTCGCGGATTTCGCTCACCCGGGTGCGCACCAGCACGCCCCGGTCGGTGATGAGCATGATTTCGTCCTCTGCTCGCACCAAGGTGGCGGCGACCACTTTGCCGTTGCGCTCAGATTGTTGGATGGCAATCATGCCCTTGGTGCCCCGCCCATGGCGGGTGTATTCGTCAATCGGCGTGCGCTTGCCATAGCCTTTTTCGGTGGCGGTCAGCACGCTGTTGCGCACCACACCGTCGGTAGGGGCCTCAGCGGAGTTGGTTTCTTGTGCGGCCACCAACATGGCGATCACGCTTTGGGTGTCGTCGAGCATCATGCCGCGCACACCACGCGCGCTGCGGCCCAAGGGGCGCACATCGTTTTCGTCAAAGCGCACGGCTTTTCCACCGTCGCTGAAGAGCATCACATCGTGCTGGCCGTCGGTCAAGGCCGCGCCGATCAAAAAGTCGTTGTCGTCCAAGTTGACCGCGATGATGCCGCCTTTGCGCGGGTTGTTGAACTCATCCAGCGACGTCTTTTTGACCGTGCCCATCGAGGTGGCCATGAACACAAACTGATCGGCTGGGAAGGTGCGCGCTGGGCCCGTGAGGGGCAGCACCACATTGATTTTTTCGCCTTCTTGCAAGGGGAACATATTGACAATGGGGCGACCGCGCGATCCGCGTGAACCCTCGGGCACTTCCCACACCTTGAGCCAATACAAACGCCCACGGTTGGAAAAGCACAAGATGTAGTCGTGCGTGTTGGCGATGAAGAGTTGGTCGATCCAATCGTCCTCTTTGGTGGTCGTGGCTTGTTTGCCGCGACCGCCGCGTTTTTGGGCGCGGTATTCCGACAGCGGCTGGCTTTTGATGTAGCCCAGGTGCGACAGCGTGACCACCATGTCGGTGGGCGTGATCAGGTCTTCGGTGGCCAGGTCTTGCGCGTTGTGCTCGATCACGCTGCGTCGCGCCCCCAGTTTGGTTTGGCCAAACTCTTGGCGCAGTTGGGTCAATTCGTCGCTGATGATGGCCGACACCCGCTCAGGACGGGCCAAGATGTCGAGCAAATCGTCGATCTCGCCCATCACCTCTTTGTATTCGTTGACGATCTTGTCTTGTTCCAAGCCCGTCAGGCGTTGCAAGCGCATTTGCAAAATTTCTTGGGCCTGGGTGTCGCTCAAGCGGTACAGACCGTCGCTGCCCATGCCGAATTCGGCCTCCAGGCCATCGGGGCGGTAGTCGTCGGCATTGACCACACCGCCATCGGTGCGGGCGCGGGTGAGCATGGTGCGCACCAACTGGCTGTCCCAGGAGCGGGTCATCAACTCGGCCTTGGCCACCGGTGGTGTGGGCGCTTGGCGAATGATGGCAATGAACTCATC
>CAMDLJ010000216.1 GCA_945901665.1 Bordetella parapertussis
CTGAAGATCACCGATTGCGGGTTGTACTGGTGGTTGGTGATGGCCAGGTGTTTTTGCACTTCCCAGAACTTGTTGGCGTTGATCACCGTTAAGGGGTTCTCTTGGCCATCAATGGCTTTTTGCTCCAAAGCGGGGTACAGCTCGGGGAAAGGCAGCGGTGTGGGGTTGGCACCCAAGGCAGACACCCAGTCCACATTGATCGGGTTGGGGATGACGCGCAGCTTCAGGCCAGCGATCTCATCCACCTTGGTGAGGGGGCGGCGGCTGTTGGTCATTTGGCGGAAACCCAACTCCCAAAATGACAGGCCCACAATGCCTTTTTCTTCGAGCTTGGCGTGCAGCTTGCGACCGACCGGGCCGTCCACAATGGTGTCGGCCTCTTTGGCATTGGCAAACAAGAAGGGGAAGTCCAGCACCGTCATCTCTTTGGCCACGCTGGCCAAGATGCCGCTGTTGAGCACCACCATCTCCAAGGTGCCGCCTTGAACGGCCGACACATTGGCTTGGTCGTTGCCCAGCACGCCACCAGGGAACAGGTTGATCTTGATCTTGCCACCCGACTTGGCGGCGACCAACTCGGCGTATTTCTCCATGCCCATCACCACCGGGTGGCCTTTCGGGTTTTGGGTGGCGAATTTGATGGTGCGCTCGCGCACTTCTTGTGCACCGGCCATGCCCAGTGCGCCCAAGGCCACGGCAGCCACCACGGTTTTGATCCAAAGTCGTTTCATTTCAGTCTCCAAGGTTGATTCAAACAGTACGCAAAAAATGTGGCGGGGCAAGGGCGTACCAGCATTACCCCACCAAGGACATCAATAAAACCAGCGCGCAGGCACCATCACCAAAGCGGGGAAGAGCACCATCAAAAACAACAGGGCAAATTGCGCCAGCATGAAAGGCAACACACCCCGCGTGACCTCGTCCATGCTGACCTTGCCCACGCCGGCCACGGTATTGAGCACGGTGCCCACAGGCGGCGTGACCAAACCAATCGCGTTGTTGATGATGAACAGCACGCCAAAGTAAATGGGGTCAATGCCAGCGGCTTTGACAATGGGCATGAGCACCGGGGTGAGGATCAAGATGGTGGGCGTCATGTCCATGGCGGTGCCCACAATCATCACCAGCACCATCATGGCGGCCATCAACAGTTTGGGACTGTCCAGCAATGGCTCTAGCAAGCCCACCACCATGGCGGGCAATTGGGCCACGGTG
The DNA here is from genome assembly GCA_945901665.1 of Bordetella parapertussis. Next base: position 1,216 of record CAMDLJ010000216.1, read on the forward strand.
ATCAGCCACGACGACACCATGGCCGCAGCGACCAAAAACATCACCACCGCCGTGGTCTGGGCCGCCGATAAAAACAAGCCATACAGATGCCGAATTTTGAGTTCGCCGTACACCAGGGTGGAAATCAGAAGTGCATACACCGCAGCCACCACCGCCGCTTCAGTCGGGGTGAACACGCCAAATTTCAGGCCCACCACCACAATCACCGGCAACACCAGGGCCAGGGTGGCATCTTTGAAGGCGACTGCCACTTCGGCGCGCGTTTTGCGCGGGGGCACCGGCACGTCTTCGCGCCGCGCCAGCCACCACCAGGTGATCCACAAAGAGGCGCCCAACATCAAGCCGGGCACGATACCGGCCATGAACAGCTTGGAAATGGACACATTGGCCGCTACGCCAAAAATCACAAAAGCGATGCTGGGTGGGATGACGGGCGCGATGATGCTGGCCGAGGCCAGCAAGCCAGCAGAGCGGGCCTTATCGTGCCCGGCTGCGGTCATCATGGGCAGCAGCAATGCGGCCAGCGCGGCGGCATCGGCCACGGCCGATCCCGACAAGGCCGCCATCAAGCAGGCCGACACAATCGCCACATAGCCCAAGCCGCCTTTGACATGACCCACCAAAGACAGTGCAAAAGCGACGATGCGCCGAGAGATGCCACCGGCGTTCATGATTTCGCCGGCCAGCATGAAAAACGGCACCGCCAGCAGGGGGAAGCTGTTGGCCCCTTCGATCACGTTTTGCGCCAGGATTTGCGCGTCAAACATGTCCAGGTGCCACATCAGGGCGGCACCGCACAGCAGCAATGAAAAAGCGATGGGAATGCCCAGCGCCATGGCGCCCAGCAACGATCCCAAAAACACAGCGATGGTCATGGTGTGTCCCTGGGTTTAGGCGGGTGAGTGGGGGCGCTCTTCGGATTCTTTGAACCCAACGAGCTCATCGTCTGGCATTTGCCCGCTGACCAAGCGCCACAAGCTGTGCAGCAAGATCACGCTGGCCGAGACGGCAAACACCAAGCCACTGGCGTAGAGCCAAGCGGTGGGCACCTCTAAAACCGCGCTGGTGGTGCCCAGGTTGATCTGGGTTTGCGCCCAACTGCCTTGAAACACCAGGGCACAGCAAAACAGCATCAGCACATAGGCCAGGCCCAACACCGCACGCTTGCCACGCACAGATAAGCGCGCCACCAGCATATCGGTGCCCAGGTGGCCGCGTTGGCGCAATGCCACAACCGCACCCATGAAGGTCATCCACACAAACAGCCAGCGTGACAACTCCTCGGACACATTGATGCCTGAGTTGAAGGCATAGCGCAGCACCACATTGGTGAACACCATCACCACCATCAGTGTCAGACACACAACCATCAGGGCGCCCAGTGCGCGGCAGTACAGGTCGATCCAGCGGTTCAGCATGTCGGGTTCCAGGTGTTTGTCTTTGCTCGGAAATGTACTAACTGGTTAGTTTTGGCGAAACTAGGGGAAACCCTTGTTTAAATGCGAACTGACCGGATCACGGTTTCAACGATGCTGTCACGCCTGGCAATGATGGCCGCCGTGGCGCGCAAATCACGTTGAAAAATCAGGCCAAAGGTGTGCTGGTTGGAGACATTGAAAAAGCTCAACGCAGATATCGTCATGTGCAAATCCACCGGGTCAAGGTGGGGGCGAAACACCCCCCCGCGCACGCCGCGCTCGTACACGGCGCGCACGCCTTCAATGGCCGCACTGTTGAGGTTTTGAATCACCTTGCTTTGCGCCAAAAACCGCCCTTGGTGCATGTTTTCATTCATCACCAGGTGCACAAAATCGGGGTTGTCACGCTGGTAGTCCACGGTGAAACCCACCAGTTTTCGCAAGGCATCCTCAGGTGGCAGGTCCTCCAAGTGCAACTCGGTTTCTATGCCTCGAATGCGCCGATAAGCGTCTTCGAGCACCGCCAAATACAAGCCTTCTTTGCTTTGAAAGTAGTAATAGATCATGCGCTTGCTGGTGCGCGTGGTCGCAGCGATGGCGTCGATGCGCGCACCGCTGAGACCCTTGTGAGCGAACTCGGCCGTGGCCACAGTCAAGATTTCGGCCTGTGTGCGCGCCGGGTCGTTGGTGCGGCCCGGGTTGGGTGGCACGGGCGCAGGTTTCACGGGGCCAGTTTGGGGGGGGCGGGCAGCGGGCATAAATGTACCAATTGGTTCATTTGCAAGTATACGCAGGCCCTGGCACCGTTGACAAGGGCCGCTGGCCGGAACATAAAATACCGTTGGATCGGCCAACCCGAATCAGGGGTCAGGGTGCACAGCGCAGCAAATCGGCCAGGGCTTCGTCGTGGATGCCCAGCTCCAGCAGCCGCTCATAGGTTTGCTGCGCATAGTCCAGGGTGGTGCCAAAGCGCCCGCCAATGGTGTCGCTGAAGATGCGTTGGTAATGTTCGTTGGACAAACGGCCGGTGTTTTGTGGGCTGGTGTGGGGCAAGGTGAAGGCCAGGGCTTTGACCGAACCCGTCGCCGTTTGGCAGCGCAGCCAGCGCGGCTCGTAAACGCCGGTGGGCATTTCGCGTGACCACAGGCGCTCCAGCACCTCATCGGCCTGCGCGCTGGGCACCCTTTGCACCATGCCCCAGCAGGAACCGCCGCGCAGCAAGGCGAACACCAAGCCCGGTTGTGCGGGTGTGCCCCGGTTGATGCGGCTCCACATTTGCAAAGCCCGGCGCCAGCCTTGCACCCGCGCCAAAGATTGCTCGGCGACATCAAACTCTGGCCGCCACAGCAGCGATGCATAGGCAAACACCCACAAGGGCGATTTGCCGCCCCATTGGGCACGCACTTGGGCCAAGGCGAGGGCCGGGTCGCGCGACCCCGCAATGCCAGGCATGTGGGGGTTCACCATGGCATGTTTTGTGTGCGGCGCAGCATGCTGGGGCTGAGCCAGCCCTCGGGCGTGTGCTCAAAGGCCAAAGCCTGGCCGGTCGCAGGGTGGGTGAACCCCAAACGTTGGGCATGCAGCATCAAGCGGGGAGCGCGGGCCAATACTTCGGGCGGGGCGTACATGGCATCGCCCCAAATGGGGTGGCCGAGGTGTTGCAAGTGCACCCGCAACTGGTGGGTGCGCCCGCTCAAGGGGCGCAGGGCCAGCCAAGTACCTGGGCCGGCGTCATCTGGTGCTTGATCCATGCACGGGCCCAGGCTTTGCCACAGCGTTTGGCTGCTTTGGCCACCCATGGCCACGATGCGCAATGGGCGGCGCGGCCAATCGGCGGCGATGGGCGCGTCGATCATTTGCCAATCGTCGGATGCAGGAAGGTGGCCCGCCACACGTGCCAGGTATTGTTTGTGGACTTGGCGCTGCGCAAAGGCGTGGGAGAGTTGTCGCTGCATCTCCGCGTTGTGGGCAAACAGCATCAGGCCCGAGGTGGCTTGGTCGAGCCGGTGCACCACCAACGAGGGAAAGCCCGCATGGGCCAAGCGCGTGGACAAGCAGTCTTGCTTGTCAGGACCTCGGCCGGGCACCGACAACATGCCAGATGGTTTGTGCACCAAGGCCAAATGCGCGTCTTGCCACAGCAAATTGACACCTTCGGCCAAGGCGATGGGCCCGTTTTCAGCCCCGCCGGTGGTCAGCGTGGCGGGTGGCATGTCATGCAAGTGCACTTTCAAGGGGATGGGGGATGCTGCGAGACCCATGGGCCAAAGGTTGGGATAGGCGAGTTCAGGGC
>CAMDLJ010000217.1 GCA_945901665.1 Bordetella parapertussis
CAGGCCTGGATCTCCTCCAGCGGCGGCTTTGCCGAACCCACAAGCCCTGAGCAGGCTAGCGCTTATGTTCGCGCGGAGTCGGCGCGCTGGTCAGAGCTCATTCTCAGCACCGGAATCAAGTTGGACTGAGCCCGGCGAGGATTCTCGAAGCACATCAGCTCCTCGCATTTGAACTCGTCAACCTCAAGGGATCACTTCCATGTCCACCTCAGGCCTTAACATGTCTCGCCGCATACGGCGCACACCTTACACCGATCGCGTCGAGCAGCACGGTGTGCGCGGCTTTTCCGTTGTCAACCATATGCTGTTGCCCAAGGCTTTTCAGAAGACCGTTGAAGAGGACTACTGGCACTTGCGTGAGCATGTTCAGCTCTGGGACGTTTCATGCCAGCGGCAGGTGCAGATCACCGGCCCGGATGCCGCACGCCTTGTGCAATGGATGACGCCACGCAACATCAGCAAGGCCAGGGTAGGCCAGTGTATGTATGTGCCTCTGGTTGATGAACGAGGCGGTATGGTCAATGACCCGGTGCTACTCAAGCTGGCTGAAGATCGTTTCTGGCTCTCTATTGCCGATTCGGATGTATTGCTCTGGGCCAAAGGGTTGGCGCTAGGTGCGCGGCTCGATGTCAACGTGATCGAACCCGATATCTCTGTTCTTGCAATACAAGGTCCCAAAGCCGAGGACTTATTGGCCGGCATATTTGGTCAAGCAGTGCGCAATATCCGTTTTTACAATTTTGATTTTGTCGACTTCAAGGGTACGCGCCAACTGATCCAGCGAGGAGGCTACTCAAAACAAGGCGGATTTGAGATCTACCTGAACAATAGCAGCCTTGGCAGCGCTCTGTGGGATCTGATCTGGGAGGCCGGGCAGGCCTACGACATCAGCCCCGGCTGCCCGAACCTGATCGAGCGCGTTGAAGGTGGTCTGCTGTCCTACGGCAATGAATTCACCCTTGAAAACAATCCTCTTGAATGTGGCATGGGTAAATTCTGCACGCTAGACGGCTCTGTCGATTTCCTGGGTCTCAAAGCCCTGCAGGCTATCTCAGCCAAGGGTCACCAAAGGGAGATTCGAGGCGTTCTTTTTGATGGAGGTCCGGGTCCCGTCTGCGGCAAACCCTGGCCAGTGAAGGCTGACAATGTACAGGTTGGACAGATCACCTCAGCCATGTGGTCACCGCGTCTTAAACGCAATGTCGGCTTGTCCATGATCGAGAGCAGCCACTGGACTCCAGGACAGGCTGTGATCGTGCATTGCCCTGATGGCGTGGATCGCCCCGGTGAGGTCGTCCTACTGCCCTTCCCCTGAACCCAGTCCAAAAGGTCAAGCCTGATGTATTCGGTTCGTCGCTGGTCTGTTCGCCATGCCCGTGGCATTGAGATTTTCTACAAGTGGTTCGAGAAGGTTCTTGTGACCTTACACCCACTATGGAATGCGATTGGCTACGAGCGCCTGGAAAAGCCAGTAGCAGCGGTGGAAAAAGTTGTCAAAGGCATTCTTTTCGACTGTCAGATGTGTGGCCAGTGCTCGCTGAGTTCATCCGGAATGTCATGCCCCATGAACTGTCCCAAAACTTTGCGCAATGGGCCCTGTGGAGGTGTTCGAGCTAATGGACACTGTGAGGTCAAACCTGAAATGCGTTGTGTGTGGATTGAAGCATTTGAAGGCAGCCAGCGTATGGCCGAAGGCAAGCAAGCATTCAAGATCGTCCAGTTCGCACTTGACAGCAGACTGAAGGGGAAGTCTTCGTGGCTTCAAATGGCCAGGCGTAGCCAATGATGATGGACGGCGACTGGGCCCAAGAGGCCGATCCGGTTATCCCGCCTGGGCACTCTTCCGCTGGAAGCCTGGAGCGCCTTTTGCGCAGACGCGAATTCGTTGTGACTGCAGAGTTAGATCCGCCCGACTCTGCCCAAGCTCAAGATGTGTACCGCCGGGCCCGAATTTTTGACGGCTATGTCGATGCCATCAACGCCACCGATGGCAGTGGCGCCAATTGCCACATGTCCAGCCTGGCTGTGTGCGCGCTACTGACACGAGCAGGTTATTCGCCAGTCATGCAAATTTCTTGTCGGGACAAGAATCGACTTGCCATTCAAGGCGATATCCTCGGCGGGGCTGCTATGGGCGTAACCAATATGTTGTGCCTGAGCGGCGACGGCGTACAACTCGGTGACCATCCCCAAGCTAAACCGGTTTTTGATCTGGATTGCATGTCCCTGCTACAAACAGGGCGCAGAATGAGAGACGAGCACATGTTCCAAAGCGGGCGCAGATTGTCATCAGCACCCAAGGTATTCTTCGGGGCTGCGGCAAATCCCAGCGCCTTGCCTTTCAATTTGCAGGCTCAGCAATTGATCAAAAAAATTGCGGCAGGGGCTCAGTTCATACAAACACAGTACTGCTACGATTTGCCCCGATTGCGGCAATACATGCGGTGCATTGAAGATCTTGGCTTGCTCGATAGCGTATTTATTCTGATTGGTGTGGGGCCCTTACGGTCTGCCCGTGCTGCCGAATGGATGCGCTCCAAACTACCCGGGGTGCACATCCCAGACGCTATCATCGAACGAATGAATGGCGCTGAAGACCAATTGACTGAAGGCCGTAGGATTTGTGTTGATCTTGTCCAAGAAATCAGGGAGATCAAAGGTGTTGCCGGGGTGCATGTGATGGCCTACCGCCAAGAAGAAGCCGTCGCAGAAATAATTCAAAGATCCGGCGTTCTTGCCGGCCGCCAACCTTGGCACCCGGGGCTCAAGCCGGCAGACTAAAGATCGGTCAGGCTCTGCTTTGAACAATTGGTGGATGACCCCTTTATCAATATTTGCAAAGATTAGCTGACTTCATCAGATGTTTCTGTTCATTTCGCCACACAATTTCTGATGTTCTTGAAACTACCTGGCCGCATTTGGCTTGCTTTGCGTCGCTATGCGCCAGGTACTTTGGTTTGTACGGCCATTGCACTGGCGGCAAATTTTCTCTCCGTGCATTTTGGCGGACCTTTGCTGCTTTACGCGCTGTTGTTCGGCCTGTCGTTTCACTTCTTGAATAAACACGCCAGCGTGAAACCGGGCGTTGACTTTTGCGGACGGTCGGTTCTTCGCATTGGAGTTGCATTGTTGGGGGCACGCATTACTGTTGGACAGGTGGTGAATTTGGGGCCTGAGGTTGCAGTTGTTATTTTTTCAGGACTTGTGCTGACTATCCTGTTCGGCGTGTGGGCTGCATCCAGATTAGGTCGTTCGCGCGACGAGGGCTTGCTATCCGGTGGTTCGGTGGCCATATGTGGTGCTTCGGCAGCATTGGCTATCTCCGCGGTATTGCCGCAAACCAAAGAAAATCAACGTTTCACCTTACTGGCTATTGTGTCTGTTACGGTTTTATCCACTGTGGCCATGGTGTTGTATCCACTTTTGACGCAATGGCTGGAACTTTCGCAAACGCCTGCAGGCATATTCTTGGGTGGCACCATCCATGATGTCGCGCAGGTTGTGGCGGCTGGCATGATCATCGGCCCGCAAGCCGGTGAAGTCGCCACAGTGGTCAAACTTTTTCGCGTGATGTTACTGGTTCCCGTTGTGATGGTGATTTCCTTTCTTTACCGAAACAGCCAAGACCTGAACGAGGATGACGTCACGATGCCATTGATTCCGGCATTCTTAATCGCATTCATTGTCATGATATTGTTGGCGACAACACAGCTTTTGCCATCGCTATGGGTCGACACAGCGACCGACATTTCACGACTGTGCCTGGTTCTGGCCATTGCAGCGGCTGGCATCAAAACGAGCATTGAGGATCTGTTGAGCATGGGCTGGAAACCCTTGGTGCTCTTTGTTGTTGAGACCCTTTTTATTGGTGGTTTTGTCTTGGCTTCGGTTCTTTTATTCAAGCTGGCGATGTGATCTGGCCCCCGTTCAACACGTCCCTTAATATGGCCCTCGGGCGAACTGTAAACAACTGTTTTCAGGCCTGCCGTTCTGGCCTGCGGTCTGCCGCTCAGGCAGGGTTCCCGACTATGAGGTTTTCGGCGCTTTGCCGTTAAGATTCAACCATGCACAATGACAACAGCACGCTCAGGGATTTGCTGCGGCAATGTAAAACCATCGCCGTTGTGGGTTTGTCGGCCGAGTGGCACCGGCCCAGTTTTTTTGCGTCCAAGTACATGCAGTCGCACGGCTTCAAGATCATTCCAGTCAACCCGCGCTACGCCGCCACCGATCAGCAGATTTTGGGCGAAACGGTGTATGCCAGCTTGCTGGATATACCGCATCCGGTGGACATGGTCGATGTTTTTCGCCGTACCGAAGATGTGCTGCCGCTGGCCGAAGAAGCAGTTCGCATAGGCGCTCAATGTCTTTGGCAACAACTGGGCGTACACAACCTGGAAGCGGACCAGCTGGTGCGCCAAGCCGGCCTGGCCTCGGTTTACAACCGCTGCGTCAAGATTGAACATGCGCGTCTCTTTGGCGGTCTGAGCTGGGTCGGGGTCAACACCGGCGTCATTTCGGCCCGGCGCCCTCACTAGTTTTTAAAGTTCAACGCAAAGCACGCCGCCATGTCTGAACGTCAATTCAAGCCTGAAACTCTCGCCATCCATGCCGGTCAAATTCCTGATGCCGCCACCGGCGCCCGGGCCCTGCCCATTTACCAGACCACCAGCTTTGTGTTTGACAGCGCCGAGCATGCAGCCTCGCTATTTAACCTGCAGACATTTGGTAATGTGTATTCGCGGCTGAGCAATCCCACAGTGGCGGCGTTTGAGGAGCGGGTCGCCTCACTCGAATGCGGGCGGGCTGCAGTGGCGTCCGCATCCGGCATGGCGTCTGAGACCATGGCGCTGATGACGATTTTGCAGACCGGTGACCACGTGGTG
>CAMDLJ010000218.1 GCA_945901665.1 Bordetella parapertussis
ATGGGCAAAGGCGTGTGAGGTGTTCATGGGTTCACCACCGTTCCAGGTATTTGCGCGCTTTTGCCGCGAAACAAGGCCACGGTCTCGCCACGCTGGTTGGTCACTTTCACATCGTAAATACCGTGCCGCCCCGACAGCACCTGCTCCACTCCCTCGGTGAGCAACACATCGCCCAAATGGGCGGGCTTTAAAAACTCAATGCTGCACGCCGCCGCCACGGCATTGTGGTTGTGGCTGTTGCACGCAAAAGCAAAGGTGGAATCGGCCAGGGTGAAAATAAAACCGCCATGGCAGGTTTGGTGGCCATTCAGGTGTTTGTCTTGCACTTGCATGCGCATGCTGGCGCGCCCGGGGGTGCAGCTGAGCAAGTCCATGCCCACGGTTTCACGGGTGGCGCGGTCGTTGGCAAACATCACTTGCCCGACCTGCTGGGCCAGCGCTGTCTCGTCCATGGCTTTAATTCCCGGTGAATTGCGCAGGGCGCTTTTGCAAAAACGCGCTCACGCCTTCGATGTAATCATGGGTGCGGCCCAATTGCGACTGGGTGTCGCGCTCCACATCCAGATGGGCGCTCAAACTGCGTTGGCTCGCATCGCGCAACAAGGCGCGGGTGGCCACCAAGGCTTGGGTGGGCATGGCGGCCAAGCGATCGGCCATGGACCAGGCAGCGGCCAGGCAATCGGCGTCGACCTGCCACACCAAACCCCATTGCTGGGCCTGCTCGGCGCCGAGTTTGTCGCCGGTCATGGCCAGCGCCATGGCCCGTGCCAAGCCCAAACGCTCGACCAAAAACCAACTGCCTCCCGCGTCTGGGATGAGGCCAATTTTGCTGAAGGCTTGGATGAAACTGGCTGCGGGTGCCGCAATGGCAATGTCGCAGGTCATGGCCAAGGATGCGCCTGCGCCCGCGGCCACGCCATTGACCGCGGCCACCACCGGCATGCGCAGTTGCTGCAAACGCCGCACCGTGGGGTTGAAATACTGGTCGATCAAGGGGCCAGGATCGGCACGCTCGACCATGTCAGGCCCGGGGTTGAAGTCAAATTCGGACAAATCGGCACCGGCACAAAAGCCGCGCCCAGCACCTGTGATGACCAAGGCGCGGATCTGGGCGTTGCGCTCGGCGCGGTCCAGCGCAGCCCACAATTCGCTGTGCATGGTGCGGGTGAAACTGTTCAAGGCCTGGGGCCGGTTCAGGGTGATGCAGGCCACAGCGGCGCGCTCTTCATACAACACTTGGGGTTCAGACATGGGGCTCTCCTTGGGCCGCAATTTAACATTGCCCGACCCACCAGTTGGTGAATGTTTTCCCTTGGGTATAGTCATGCTCCCAAGCCAACCCTCGCCTTTTTTGCCGGAGCCCCCATGACCTACGAAACCATCCTGACCGCCACCCATGCCGACAAAGTGGGGGTGATCACCCTGAACCGGCCCAAACAACTCAATGCCCTGAACGGCGAGTTGATGGACGAATTGGGCACAGCGCTCAAAGCCTATGACGCCGACCCGGCCATTGGCTGCATGGTCATCACCGGCAGCGAGAAGGCCTTTGCAGCCGGGGCTGACATTGGTGCCATGGCCACATACAACTTTGCCGATGTGTATGCGCAAGATTTCATCACCCGCAACTGGGAAACCATCCGCTCGGTCCGCAAACCGGTGATTGCGGCGGTCAGTGGTTTTGCCCTGGGTGGCGGTTGCGAGTTGGCGATGATGTGCGACTTCATCATTGCCGCCGATAACGCCAAGTTTGGTCAACCCGAGATCAAGCTGGGCATCATCCCTGGCGCGGGCGGTACACAACGATTGCCGCGGGCGGTGGGCAAGGCCAAGGCCATGGACCTGGCCTTGACTGGGCGCATGATGGATGCCACCGAGGCCGAGCGCGCCGGCTTGGTCAGCCGCATCGTCGCACTCGACAAGCTGATGGACGAGACCTTGGGCGCGGCCTTGATGATTTGCGAGCACTCACAACTGGCCACCATGGCGGCCAAAGAATCGGTCAACCGCGCTTTTGAAAGCGGGCTGGCCGATGGCGTGATGTTTGAGCGGCGCATGTTCCACGCCTTGTTTGCCACCAGCGACCAAAAAGAAGGCATGGCCGCCTTTGTGGGCAAGCGCAAGGCGCAGTTCACCAACCGTTGATTCGACGCGGGTGAGCCCCTGCCCGGCTCCCCATGGCCCCCGGGGCCGATGCGGGTGCCGTCCGAGCTTACTTTTTGCCCAAACCGAGGCGGGCCGCCCCCTCGGTATAGAGCTGGGTGCGCTCTTTCATGAAAGCATCCATTTGCTCCAGGCCCACATTGACCAGCTCAAAACCGCTTTTGGCGGCCAGGTCTTTCATCTCGGGGTCGTTGTTCAAGGCCATCCACAGGTCTGACAAGCGTTTGCGTTGCTCAGGCGGCGTGGATTTGGGCACGCCAATGCCGCGGTAAGCCCCGTCCACCCAATTCACGCCCAGCTCTTTGAAGGTGGGCACATCGGGGATGAGCGGGTGGCGCTTGTCCATGGCCACCGCCAGTGGCCGCACCCGGGTTTTGTTGGCCACCACAAAGGGCACATAGGTCATGGCCCCGTCCACCTGTCCGCCCAGCACCGAGGTGGTCATGTCACCCGTGCCTTTGAAGGGCACGTAAATGGTTTTGATGCCAAAGGCGGCATTGAGCCGCTCGTGCGCGGCATGGTTGGCCGAGTTCAGGCCCGAGCCACCCAAGGACAGTTTGCCAGGGTCTTTTTTGGCGGCCTCGATGAACTCGGCAAAGTTTTTAATCCCGCTGCTGGTGGGCACGACCAAGGTGTCGGGCGTGTAGTGAAACCAAAACACCGGCGTGATGTCGGCGGTTTTGTACTGCACCTGGCCCTCGATCGGCTGAAACACGATGTGCGGCAGGTTGATGCCCACCACGTTGAAGCCGTCGCCAGGCAAGCTGTTCATTTGCGACCACATCAAGGCGCCACCGGCACCGGCCTTGTACTGAACAATGGTTTCAATCGAAGCACATTTTTTGCGCAACACCGCTTGCTGGTGGCGGGCCGATAAATCGGACTCACCACCGGGCGGAAAAGCCTGCCAATACTGCAGGTTTTTTTCCAGGCAGGGTTGGGCCAAGGCCGCGGTGGCGCACACACTCAAGGCGGCCAGTAGGGAACGAATGCTCAAACCAAAAGACATGGGGCTCTCCTCATTGAATCGACGCGCAAATGGCGCGTGTGACTTGCTCGGTGCTGGCCTTCCCGCCTAAATCGCGGGTGTGCAAGGCGGGATTGGCGGTGGCTTTTTCAATGGCTGCCATCAAAGTTTGGGCCGCCTGCGCCTCGCCCAGGTGCTCCAGAAGCATGACACAACTCCAGAAAGTACCAATAGGGTTTGCCAACCCCTGGCCCATGATGTCAAAAGCCGAACCATGGATGGGCTCGAACATACTGGGGTAGCGCCGCTCGGGGTCGATGTTGCCCGTGGGCGCAATCCCCAAGCTGCCGGCCAAGGCCGCAGCCAGGTCGCTCAGAATGTCAGCATGCAAGTTGGTCGCCACCAAAGTGTCCAAGGTGGCGGGTCGGTTGACCATGCGGGCCGTGGCCGCGTCGACCAGCTCTTTGTCCCAGCGCACATCGGGAAACTCCAAGGCAATCTGCGCTGCAATTTCGTCCCACATCACCATGGCATGGCGCTGGGCATTGGACTTGGTGACCACGGTCAGCAGCTTGCGTGGGCGCGACTGGGCCAAGCGAAAGGCATAGCGCATGATGCGCTCCACACCGGCACGGGTCATCATGGACACATCGGTGGCCACCTCAATGGGGTGGCCTTGGTGGGCACGCCCGCCCACGCCCGCGTACTCGCCCTCAGAGTTTTCGCGCACGATGACCCAGTCCAAATCTTGGGGGCCACAGCGCTTGAGCGGCGCGTCAATGCCCGGCAGGATGCGGGTCGGTCGCACATTGGCATATTGGTCAAAGCCCTGGCAAATTTTCAGGCGCAACCCCCACAAGGTGATGTGATCGGGTATGTGCGGGTCGCCGGCCGAGCCAAACAAAATAGCGTCCATGCCGCGCAAGGCATCCAAGCCATCGGCGGGCATCATCTCGCCATGGGCGCGGTACCAATCGCCGCCCCAACCAAAATGGGCAAATTCAAAAACAAAACGGCCCTGTGCTTGGGCCAAGGCAGCCAATACCAGTTGGCCGGCGGGGATCACCTCTTTGCCAATGCCGTCTCCAGGGATGCAAGCGATGCGGTAGGTTTTCATGCGGTGCTCAAAAGTGCTGAGGAAACCGCTTTATACCTTGACAGGCCCAGTGGGCCTGAGAGATCAACGCAACACGTCGAACAAATTGTTGTGGTGATCGGTCCAAACCTTCAAGCCCGGCAAGGCTTGGATGGGCGCAGCGTCCTTCAAACGGGCATCGGCAATCAGCTTGGGGTTGCGGGTGACGATCACAAAATCGGTTTGGTAGTAGTCACCCCGGGCCGCTTTGTCGGAAATCAAGATCGCCGTCATCCCTTCCTGCTCAGCCAACAATTTCACCATCGGCGCCAGGTTGATCAGGCGATTGGTCACGTTGTAGACGATGGCCCCATCGGGCTTGATTTGCTTTTGGTACACCCGCAAGGCCTCCACCGTCATCAAATGCATGGGAACAGAGTCGGAGGAAAACGCATCGATGCTCAGCATGTCAAATTGCTGCGGCGGGTCGCGCTCCAGGTTCAATCGACCGTCTCCCAAACTGTAAGAAACCTTGGCCTTGGCATCGGTGAGGTACCAAAAGTATTTTTTGGCAATGTCCAGCACCGACGGCACCAATTCATAAATGCGGTAGTTGTCGGTTTCGCGGCCATAAGCGGCCAACACACCGATGCCCAAACCCAAAATGC
>CAMDLJ010000219.1 GCA_945901665.1 Bordetella parapertussis
AGGGGGTCGGTCACATCGCGCACCGATTTGGGCAACTCGGCCATTTCGGCAATGCCACCTGCGTTGTCGGTGATGGGGCCGTAGGCGTCCAAGGCCACCACAATACCGGCCATGCTGAGCATGGCGGTGGCGGCGATGGCGATGCCATAAAGTTCACCCAATTGGTAGGCCGACAAAATGGCTGCGCAAACCATCAAAACGGGCCATGCGGTGGAACGCATGGACACGCCCAGGCCGGCGATGATGTTGGTGCCGTGACCGGTGGTGGAGGCCTGTGCAATGTGTTTGACAGGCGGGTATTGGGTGCCGGTGTAGTACTCGGTGACCCACACCAAGGCGGCGGTCAACAGCAAGCCCACAGCACACGCGCCCCACAGGCGAAGCTGGGTGCCAGCACCCAGGGCGTCGTCGGGCATGATGGCCTTGGTGACAAAGTAAAAAGCCACCAGGGACAACACGCCAGCCACGGCCAAACCTTTGTACAAGGCGGGCATGACGTTTTTCATGCCGGGTGAGGCCTTGACGAAAAAGCAACCAATGATGGAGGCAATGATGGACACGCCGCCCAGCACCAAGGGGTAGAGCACGGCAGCCATGGGGGCCGCATTCACCATCAATGCGCCCAAGACCATGGTGGCGATCAAGGTGACTGCATAGGTTTCAAACAAGTCGGCGGCCATGCCAGCGCAGTCGCCCACGTTGTCGCCCACGTTGTCGGCGATCACAGCAGGGTTGCGCGGGTCGTCCTCAGGAATACCCGCTTCCACTTTGCCCACCAAGTCGGCGCCCACGTCAGCGCCTTTGGTGAAAATGCCACCGCCCAAACGGGCGAAGATGGAGATCAAAGAGGAGCCAAAGGCAAATCCCATCAAGGGGTTGAGCAATGAGGCCAGGTTTTTATCGGGGGTCAGGTTGCCATTGCCCACCAAAAACCAAAAGAAACCGCCCACGCCGAGCAGGCCCAAGCCCACCACCAACATGCCGGTGATCGCGCCGCCTTTGAAGGCCACGTCCAAAGCGGGACCGATGCCGTGGGTCGCTGCCTGTGCAGTGCGCACATTGGCCTTGACCGACACGTTCATACCGATGAAGCCACAAGCGCCGGACAGCAGTGCGCCAACGACAAAGCCAATGGCGGTTTGTGAGCCCAAAAAGACCGCGATCAAAATGGCCAAAACCACGCCGACCATGGTGATGGTGCGGTATTGACGGGCCAGGTAAGCGGATGCGCCTTGTTGAATGGCCGTTGCAATTTCTTGCATTCGGGCATTGCCTGCGTCCATGGACAAAATGGATGCGCGAGCCCAAAAGCCGTAAATCACGGCAATGACCCCGCATGCGAGCGCAAAAATGAGCGCTGTGTTGCCAGACATAAAGTCTCCTTTGAGTTTCCCTAGATTGAGGTGGTCCAACACAGGGGTCGGACCACGACCGATGTGTTGCTTCCTCAGGCCGGTGAAATCCCCGGTGTCCGATTGGCCAACCCGTAGACTGTAAGCGAAGCGCACCTAGGGTTGACCCTTGGCCTGTCGCCTGCAAGGCCAGTGAAAGTAAAATGCGGGTAAATACGGATAAGTCGCCTAATGCCCATTTTTCTTTTGTTTTGGAACTTGCATGTCACTCGATAACGTCACCCCCGGCAACCATTTGCCCCACGCTTTCAACGTCATCATTGAAATCCCCATGAATGCCGACCCCGTGAAATACGAGGTGGACAAGGCCACGGGCGCGATTTTTGTGGACCGCTTCATGAGCACGTCGATGCATTACCCCACCAACTACGGCTATGTCCCCAAAACCATCAGTGGCGATGGCGACCCGGTGGATGTGCTGGTGATCACCCCCGTGCCCTTGATCCCCGGCGTGGTGGTGACCTGCCGCCCCATCGGTATTTTGAAAATGGAAGACGAGGCCGGTATGGACGGCAAGGTTTTGGCTGTGCCGACCGACAAAATTTTGTCCATTTACACCCAATGGCAAAAGCCCGAAGACCTGAACCCCATGCGCTTGAAAACCATTGCGCACTTCTTTGAGCATTACAAAGACTTGGAGCCCGGCAAATGGGTCAAGATTTTGGGTTGGGAAGGCCCGCAAGCGGCCATTCAAGAGGTGTTGGACGGCGTGGCCAATTACCAAAAAGAACACGGCTTGACCTGAGCCGGGCCTGGGTTTATTCCTGGGGGGCTTGGCTGTTTGCCGGTTTGTAGGGCGTGCGCTGGCCCAAGTGCTCCATGTAGTTGTCCACGCCCCGGCCCTCGCGCTCTAAAAATTGGCCGATGGCCTGGGCAAAGCGGGGGTCAGCCACCCCATGGGCACTGTGCGTCATCACGGGCATCAAGGCCCGGGCCATTTTGTGTTCACCCTGGGCGCCGCCCTCAAAGCGTAGCACCCCGTTTTGCAAGCACCAGACCAAAGGCTGGTAGTAACAGGCCTCAAAGTGCAGGCAGTCCACCCGCTCCAGCGCGCCCCAATACCGGCCATAGGCCGTCGCGGGATGCTCGGCGCCATCGGACAGACCAATCAGGCTGCAGGCCATGGGCACACCGGCGCGCTCGCCCAGGAGCAGCAGCCAGTTTTCGGGCATATCGCTGGCCATGGCTTGGAAAAAGGATCGGCGCAGATAAGGCGCATTGCCATGCTCCAAATAGGTGCGCTCATAACAAGCATAAAAAAAGTCCCAT
This sequence comes from Bordetella parapertussis, assembly GCA_945901665.1. The sequence continues at coordinate 2,682 of CAMDLJ010000219.1, forward strand.
TCAGCTGGACCGATATCGCGGCCACGCAGGGCTTGAAAGTGCACCCCGGCGTCGGCCACGCGTCGCCGCTCTTGCTTGATTTTTTTGCGTTTTTCTTGTTGCAGGCTGGCCAAAAATGCGTCGAAATCGCTCCAGCCTTGGTTTTGCCAATGGAACTGCACCGTGTGGCGCTGCATCCACTGGGATTGGCTGCAAGCAGCCAGGTCAACATCGCTGCCAAAAAGCAGGTGCCAAGAAGAGACTTGTTGTTGTTCGCACCACTGTTGCAAGGCTTGTAACAGGGCTTGGCGGGCCAGGTCATCGCGGGCCAGCAAGCGGCTGCCCGGCACCGGGGTGAAGGGCACGGCTAACAAGGCCTTGGGGTAGTAGGCCAGGCCATGTTGTTCGTAGGCATTGGCCCAGGCCCAGTCAAACACATACTCGCCATACGAATGGCTTTTGAGATAAAGCGGGCAGGCGGCCTGCAGTTGATCCCCAAGCCACAAGCTTAAAAATTGGGCGCTCCAACCGGTTTTGGCACTGGCGCTGCCGCTGTGGTGCATGGCGCTCAAGTAGGCGTGGCGCATGAAGGGCGTGGGGTGGGTTTGCTGCGCCAGCAAGGCGTCCCACTGGTCGGCATCAATGCCTTGGGGGTCGTTGTCAACCCGGATGCCATAATTCATGCGCTCTGTATCCATCCCTATTTATGACACTACTTCTCAGCGTGGCCCAGCTCAATTATGTGGTGGGCGACATGGCGGGCAATGCCCAAAAAATCATCGACGCTGCCCGCACGGGCTACCAGCGTGGCGTTCGCTTGTTGCTGACGCCTGAGCTGTCGATTTGTGGCTATGCCGCAGAAGATTTGTTTTTGCGTCCCTCGTTCATACAAGCCTGCGATGATGCCTTGAAAAGCATCATCAGGGCCTTGGCCGACCTGAAAGACCTGCATGTGGTGGTCGGCCATCCCAGTGGGGGTGACAGCCGCACCCGGTCGGTGTCTGTGGCCCAGCGCTTCAACCGGGCCAGTGTGATTTGCGAAGGCCGGGTGGTGGCCTTTGCCGACAAACGCGAATTGCCCAACTACCAAGTATTTGACGAGCGCCGCTACTTCACCCCCGGGCACAGCACCTGTGTGTTTGATGTCGGCGGTTGGCGCGTGGGCCTGTTGATTTGTGAAGACGCCTGGTTCGAGGCCCCGGCCGCAGACGCTTTGGCTGCTGGGGCGCAGATGCTGGCCGTGGTCAACGCCTCCCCTTTCCACGTGGGCAAGGGCGGCGAGCGCGAGGCCACCATGCGCCAACGCTGTGTGCAAACCGGCCTGCCCTTGGTGTACGCACATTTGGTGGGGGGCCAAGACGAGGTGGTCTTTGAGGGGCGCTCTTTTGTACTGGGCACCCATGGCGAGGTGCTGGGTCGCGCCCACAGTTTTCAAGAGCAAGCCTTTGACGTGGGATTCACCCAGACAAATGGGGCGATTCAGGTGCAAACATCGCTGGCCCAAGCGCAAAGTCTGGAGTCTGACCTGTGGCACGCCCTGGTCATGGGGGTGCGCGATTACATTGGAAAAAACGGTTTTCCGGGGGCATTGCTGGGGTTGTCCGGGGGCATTGACTCCGCTTTGGTGCTGGCCGTGGCGGTCGATGCATTGGGCCCCGACAAAGTCCGCGCCGTGATGATGCCCTCACCCTATACGGCCGATATCAGCTGGATCGATGCGCGCGAGATGGCCCATCGCATGGGCGTGCGTTACGACGAGCATTCCATCGTGCCGGAATTCGAAGCCTTTTTGGCCACCTTGGCCGGCGAGTTTGCGAACAGCGCAGTCGACACCACCGAAGAAAACATCCAAGCGCGCATCCGTGGGACCTTGCTGATGGCCTTGTCGAATAAATTTGGTGCGATTGTCTTGACCACCGGCAATAAAAGCGAAATGGCCACGGGCTATTGCACGCTTTACGGCGACATGGCGGGTGGTTTTGCGGTCATCAAAGACGTGGTCAAAACCATGGTGTTTCGCTTGGCCCACTGGCGCAATGCCCACGACCCTTTTGGACGTGGTACGAACCCCATCCCAGAGCGCATTATCACGCGCCCACCCAGCGCGGAGTTGCGCCCCGATCAAACCGATCAAGACAGTTTGCCCGCCTATGAGGTGCTCGATGACATCTTGGAGCGCTTCATG
>CAMDLJ010000220.1 GCA_945901665.1 Bordetella parapertussis
CCCGATGGCTACACCATCGTCATGGGGCAAAGCGACAACATGATGCTGGGACCATGGCTCTATCCCAATGTGGGCTACGACACCGTGAAAAGCTTCACGCCCATCATTCAAGCCACCGTGGCCCCCTTGGCCATTGTCAGCAACGCACAACCGGTGGGTCAACAACACCGCATCAACACCCCAGCCGACATGGTGGCCAAAGGAAAAACCGGCAATGGTTTCTCCTGGGCGTCTGCAGGCAATGGCACGGTAGGGCATTTGTACACCGAGCAATTCAAGCAAGCCACGCAAACCAAGTTGCTGCACGTGCCTTACAAAGGTGCCGCGCCGGCTTTGAACGATGTGATTGGCGGCTCGGTCGATTTGGCCATTTTGTCGGTGCCCTCGGTGCTGCCCCTGGTCAACGGCGGCAAACTCAAACCGGTGGCCGTGACCACGGCCAAACGCTCGCCCATGTTGCCCGACACGCCCACCCTGGATGAAGCAGGCATCAAAGGGATTGATGTGGGCATTTGGCTGGGCTTGTTTGCGCCGGTGGGCACCCCTGCGGCCATCGTGGCTCGGCTGAACACCGAGATCAACAAGGTGTTGGCATTGCCCGATGTGCGCGAAAAAATCGCCAACGGTGGCGCCACGGCCGTGGGCGGCACATCCGATGAGTTTGGTCAATTTGTGCGCGCCGACTATGCCCGCTGGGGCAAGATTGCCAAAGAGTCCAACATCAAACTCGACTGAAGCATGCAACTCGACGGCATTCGCGTGTTGGACCTGACGCGCATTTTGTCGGGCCCCTTTGCGTCGATGTTTTTGGCCGACATGGGGGCCGAAGTGATCAAGGTAGAAGACCCCGCCATGGGCGACCCGGTGCGCCACCAAGGTGCCGCGGTGAATGGTTATTCGCTGTACTTCGCCAACTTCAACCGCAACAAAAGGTCGCTCACGCTTGATTTGCGTCACCCCGAAGCGCCAGCGGTGTTGCGCCAACTGATCCAGCGTTGCGATGTGGTGCTCAACAACTTCCGCCCAGGGGTGATGGACGACATGGGTTTGTCATGGGCCGCGCTACAGCAACTCAAACCCGACATCATCAGCTGCCATGTGACCGGTTTTGGCTTGGACGGCCCCTATGCCCAGCGGCCATCCTTTGACTTCATCGCCCAAGCCATGAGTGGTTTCATGAGCGTGAATGGTTTTGCCGACGGCCCACCCATGCGAGCCGCGCCCCCCATTTCAGACTTGGTGGCGGGTTCTTATGCGGCCATGGGGGTGCTGGCCGCCTTGGTGCGCCGTGAACGCACCGGTCTGGGTGAAGAGGTGACCACTTCTTTGACCGACAGCATGACCAGCATGCTGGCATTTTTGGCGACCAATTACTTTGCCAACGGTCAACTGCCCCAACGCACGGGCAACGACCATGCCCTGGCCTCGCCTTATGGTTTGTTTGAGGCCAGTGATGGGCAAATCGCCGTGGCGCCATCGAACGACAGTTTTTATTTCAAACTGCTGGCCGCTTTGGATTTGCAACACCTCAAAGACAGACCCGAGTTTGCCAACAACACGATGCGCTTTGAAAACCGCACAGCCATCAATGGGGAGATCAATGCGCGCACGCGCTTGATGCCAGTGGCACATTGGATTGACGTGATCAACCGCGCAGGCGTTCCGTGCGGCCGCGTGCTCAACGTGGCTGAGGTCTTTGCCGACCCGCAAACCCAGCACCAAAAAATGCGCGTGACCATTGACCACCCCCAGCACGGCGCTTTGGATGTGCTGGGCTTTCCGATCAAATTCACCCAAGCGCCTTGCACCATGCACCGCCCCCCACCCGACTTGGGTGGGGACACCGATGCGATACTTGAAGAACTGGGCTTGGGACCTGCGCAAATCCACCAATTGCGCCATACCAAAGTCATTTGACCAACCATCCTGAGCATCCCCATATGAACGCCAAATCCCAAGCCCCACACATCATCGTCACCGAAGTGGGCACGCGCGATGGCTTCCAAGCCGAACCCATTTTCATCCCCACCGAGCGCAAGGTGGAAGTCATCAATGGCTTGATTGACGCGGGTGTGCAAAGCTTTGAAACCACCTCCTTTGTGTCGCCCAGAGCCGTGCCCCAAATGGCCGATGCCATGCAGGTGATGGCACAAGTGCAACGCAAGCCCGGTGTGCGCTTGACCGGCTTGGTACCCAATGCGCGAGGCGCAGAGCGCGCTGCCGCCGCCAAAGTGGACATGATGGCCAGCTTTGTCTCGGCCTCCGAAACCCATTGCCAAGCCAATTTAAACAAGTCTCGTGCCGCAGCATTGGCCGACGTACACGAGTTCACCCCGATTGCTCGCCAATTCAACATCCCTGTGCGAGGTGCCGTGGCCACCGCTTTTGGTTGCCCTTTTGAGGGAGAGGTCGACACGCAAAGCGTGCTGGATGTGATCGCGTCCTACCACGCAGCGGGTATTCGCCACGTGTCCTTGGGCGACACCACCGGCATGGCCACGCCGCCTGTGGTGCGGCGCACCGTCAAGGCCATTCAACAGCAGTTTCCAGACGTGCTGATCGCCCTGCACTTTCACAACACCCGGGGCATTGGCTTGGCCAATGTGATGGCCGGCCTGGAGTTGGGCGTGGTGGAGTACGAGTCCTCGATTGGTGGCCTGGGCGGCTGCCCGTTTGCGCCTGGTGCGACGGGCAATATTTGCACGGAAGACTTGGTTTATTTGCTGCATGAGTGTGGCTTTCACACCGGCATTGACCTGGAAGCGCTGGCCGCCGTGGCACGCAGCGTGCAAGACTGGATGGGCAAACCCTTGCCCGGCCAATACATGAAGTCCGGCCCGCGCTTGAAACAATCAGATCTGGCATCGGTGCGCCGCGCTGTCGGCTGAACCTGACCCCGCCTGAGGGGGCGACCTCCTGTAAGCACGGGTCGGATTCGCGGGTATTCACGCACGGGCAATCATGCTTTACAAAATATGATTTGCGTTTGCAAAGACATGCCCGCTCACCATGAAGATTCAAGAGATCAAAACCCATGTGCTGTCCAAGCCATTGGACAAGCCTTTTGCGTTTTCCATGGGCTGGGTTCACCAGCGCAGCGCCATGGTGGTCGAACTCACCACCGATGATGGCGTGACGGGCTGGGGCGAGTCCTTGTGCCATGGTTTGCAACCCCCGCAGATTGCCGCATCCATCGTGCAACATGCGCTTAAACCCCTTTTGATCGGGCAAGACCCGTTTGATGTCGATGTGCTCTGGGAGCGCATGTACAACCAAACGCGGGCCTATGGCCAAAAGGGCGCGGTGCCCAATGCCATCAGCGCGGTGGACATCGCCATTTGGGACTGTATGGGAAGGTCCACGGGGAAACCCATTCACAAACTGTTGGGTGGCGCCTACCGCACCCAAGTGCAACCCTATGCCACCGGTTTTTACCGCTACCGCCAGGGCACAGACATTGAAGATGCCATCGCTGAAGCACGCCGCCACGTGGCCGCCGGGTTCAAAGCCATGAAACTCAAAATAGGTTTTGGCCTGGAAGAGGACATCGCTTACGTGCACCGTGTGCGTGAAGCCAGTGGCGCCGGTTATCAACTGATGGTCGATGCCAACCACGCCTACAACGTGGGGTCTGCGCGTCGACTGCTCAAAGCCATTGAACCGGCCCACATCCATTGGTTTGAAGAGCCCATATCACCAGAAGACATCGATGGCTATCGTGAACTGAAAAACAGCACCGATATTTACCTGGCCGCCGGGGAAAACGAGTTCACCAAAATTGGTTTTCGAGAGTGGGTGTCACGCCGTGCGGTGGACATTTTGCAACCCGATTTGTGCGCTGCAGGGGGTTTTACCGAATGCCGAAAAATATCGGCCCTGGCGCAAGCTTGGCACACCCCCATCATTCCCCACGTCTGGGGCTCGGGCATCGGTCTGGCGGCCTCTTTGCAATTCATCGCCACCTTGCCCCCCGCCCCTTTAAGCTTGAGCCCCATAGAGCCCATCTTGGAATATGATCAATCCGATCATCCATTTCGACAGGCCTTGATCTTTGATGCACTTCGCATGGAAGATGGCATGGTCCACATCCCCAACGGGCCGGGACTGGGCATCGAGGTCAACCGCGAAGTTTTGCGGCAATATGCAGTGCCACACTGAGACAAAAATTTACCCACCACCCAAGAGGAGACCAGAATCAAAAACTTGGATTTACAGAAATCCAAGCTTGCAAAAATACCTTATAAATCAGCAGTTTATAAAAATTAAAATAGCCGCGTCATATTTCGTGCAATTGAGCTGGGGTTACATCATTTATCTGGACGAGCGTTGGGACAGTTAATTAGGATTTGACCCCGCAATTTTGATCCCTAAACTTCAACGACACCGTCGGGGCTCGAATAATTTAGTGGCAAAAGTTCAATGACGCCAATGGTGCTCGAACCACCTAAGCGTCAAATTTGATTGAGTGTGGCCAACAGATGGCTCAGCCTTTTAATCTATGACCAAGAGTTGGCGCGCAGGCAAGAAACGCAGTACGTCGCAACGTCTACCGCGCAACGTGGCTATGAAAAATTATTCTTTGACAGCGTGATGCAAGCTAACAAAAGTGCTGGCTTTGATTTCCTCATACCGCCGCAAACGAGTGTCATTCCTAAAGTGAAATAGACACTTTGCCTGCACGCTCTATCTGTTGTAGACCAAATCTCGCAAAGCCAAAGAGATCACGGGCACATAACTGATTAGCATCAGGCAGGTCAAGATGACGCCGATAAACGGGATCAAATCTTTGATGATGCGGTCTAGCGAGATCTTGGCCA
>CAMDLJ010000221.1 GCA_945901665.1 Bordetella parapertussis
AATGATCGCCACCGCCATGAGCGCCAATGTGTTTTTCTGGATCATTCCGGGGCAGCGCAAAGTGGTGGCCGCCATGACCTCTGGCAAGACCTATGACCCCATGGAGATGGCCATCCACGGCAAACGCGGCAAGCAGCGCAGTGTGCACACCACTTATTTCACCTTGCCGGTGCTGTTTGCCATGTTGTCCAACCACTACAGCTTTTTGTACACCCATGAAAAGCACTGGCTCATCTTGCTGTTGATGATGCTGGCGGGGGCCTTGATACGCCAGTTTTTTGTGCAGCGCCACGCTTGGAACCACCAGCGTGCGGCCAACCCCTGGCCGTTTGCTGCGGTGGGTGTGGCCATCATCATCGGTGTGGTGGTGTGGCTGCGCCCAGCACCCGCACCTGCCCCCAGCGCTGCCCCCGCAGTGGCCACTTTGGCCAGCGTGCAAACCATCGTTGCCCAGCACTGCGTGTCTTGCCACGGCGAGCAAGTGCAAATGAAAAATATCCGCTTGGACAGCCCCGACACCCTGCGCCAACACGCGCAAAACGTCTACCAACAAGTGGTGGTGACCCGCCAAATGCCGATGAACAATGCCACCGGCATCACCGAAGAAGAACGCGCCACCATTGGACGCTGGTTTCAGGCGGGGGCAAAAGCGGATTGAGGGGGTGCTTGCGCTGGGCGCTTTAATTGCAAGACCTAGGCCGTCTTATAGACACTTGCTTGGGTGGAAAATTTTTGTTTCTCTCAAGTGAATTTGTCAAACGCCAGACAGCACCACATCCATGGCTGCAACCAGTCAATGCGATTGCGGCGACAAGTTGCCCATCACTTGACGCAAGCTTCGCACCGGCAAGGGTGCTGCATAGTGCGCCAGTGCGCGAAGCTTTTGGCCGTTGACCATCACCATGGGGCAAAGCTTTTCGGGGACTTTGTCAGCAAAATCTATGGTGGCCAAGGGAATCACAAGACGCGAAGCCAAGGCATCGAGCAAATCGCTTTGCACAACCACGACATACGGAATGCCCTTGTCTGCACTCTCACTGGGGTTGGCGTAGACGTCAAATTGCGCCATAGCGATTTACCAAGGGCGTAAATCAGCGCCTGGTATGCCGTGGGCTTCGATCCACGCGTTTTGGGCCGTGATCCATTCGGCAAATTCAGATTCAAATTGCTGCTTGCGAGTCGCCAAGCTGTCCGTATTTTGGTTGGCTTGCAAGGCCCGGTATTGGTCGACCGACAGGATGACGGTGTCAATCTGCCCCGCTTTTTCAACAAACACCGGCTCTTTCTTGGCCTGAGCGCAAATGCGCCCAAATCTGTTTTTGGCTTCGGTGGCGGTGATTTGCATGGCAGCTCCTTAGGAATGTCCGTTTTAGCTAAAGCCTTAGCCACGCCAAACGCTTGGTGAAAAGCGAATTGCACTTTAAAGGAATTGAAATGCCCCTTGCTTTTTAACAGACGCATAGGGTGCAAACATACTTGGCTCTAAAAGTGGCTGGGCTGCGATGGCGATCAATAGCCCCAAAAAAGAGAGTATTACGTGGGCACTGAGGACTGTCAAAGCAACCCTACAAACGTACTCAGGTTGGTCCAAATGTGGGGCGTCCAGACCCATGTGGTCCCGGGTTCAGGTCAAGCCATTGATCGCTGCTGCATCACCCAAATGTTGGACCGTTGGCTGGCCCAAATAACCTACTTTGAACGGATGAGACTCAGTGCATGTGTGCTCGGGTGGCCCGCGCATAAGCCCAAGTGAAGACCGGCCACAGCAAAATAACGATGGTGCCGATGGCCAGCCACATGGCGATGGGACGGGTGAAGAAAACCAAAGGGTCACCATCGGACTTGATCATGGAGGTGATGAAGTTCTCCTCCATCATGGTGCCCAACACCACCCCCAAGATGGCGGGCGCGACAGGGAAGCCGTTTTCTTCCAAGATGAATGCGGCCAAACCAAAAAACAAAATCAGGGTGACGCCCCACACCGAGTTGTTGATGGAGAACGAGCCCACGATGCAAAAAATGAGGATGATGGGCATCAAGATATTGCGTTTGACGCGCAGGATTTTGGTGGCGATTTTGACCGTCAACCAGCCCAAGGGCACCATGATGATGTTGGCCAATATGAACACCAGAAAAATGGCGTAAATGTTTTCTGGGTTGTTGATGAAAATCATCGGCCCGGGGTTCATGTTTTTCAAATACAGCACACCAATCGCAATGGCGGTGATCGAGTCGCCAGGGATGCCAAACACGATTGCCGGTATCCAAGCGCCGGCCAAAGACGAGTTGTTGGCTGCACCAGACTCCACAATGCCTTCCACGTGGCCGGTGCCAAATTTTTCGGGCTCTTTGGAAAACTTCTTGCTCATGGCGTAACTCAACCACGAGGCCATGTCGGCACCAGAACCCGGTTGAATGCCAATCACCGTGCCCAGTGCGCTGCCCCGAACCAAGGGCCAGGGGTATTTTTTCAACAAGCCCCACATGCCTGAAAAAATATTTCCGATTTTTTCGGCAGCTATCAGGTGCGGTGGGTCCATGTTGGTGATGTAGCGCAACAACTCAGAGACGGCAAACATGCCCACCATCATGGGGATCAATTCCACCCCGCTCATCAACTCTTTCATGCCAAAGGTAAAGCGCGGCATGCCCGCGGGATTTTCCAGGCCAATGCAAGCGACCAACAGGCCCAGCAACAAGGTGATGCAGGCTTTGAGCACACTGGCGTTGCCAATGAAAACGGCGCCCGCCAGGCCCAAAACCACCAGCCAAAAATACTCGAAGGAAGAGAATTTCAGCGCAATTTCGGCCAAAGCAGGTGAGAACAAGATCATCACCAAGGTGCCAAACAAACCGCCAATGGCAGAGAAAACCAGGCCAGCCCCCAGGGCTGTTTCAGCCTGTCCCTTGAGGGTCATTTGGTAGGCCTCGTCGGTATAGGCCGCAGACGCAGGCGTGCCTGGGATGCGCAGCAGAGCGCCGGGGATGTCACCCGAAAAAATCGCCATGGCCGTGGCCGTGACGATGGCGGCGATGGCCGGCACCGGCGGCATGAAAAAGGTGATGGGCACCAACAAAGCCGTGGCCATGGTCGCGCTCAGGCCTGGGATGCAACCCACGAACAGCCCAAACATGGCCGAGCACAGAATGACCAGCAACACATACGGATCAAAAACCAGCCAAAAGGCTTGGAGCAGAACGGCTGTGGTCATCGCAGCTTGGAGGGGGCTGAGTGACTCACCACTGGATGGGCATCAAGACGCCCCAGGGCAAAGGCACGCGCAGGGCTTTGTAAAAAATGGTGTGCACCACCAAGGTCACGATGAGGGACATCGGCAGCACCCAGCTCAGTCGAACCCGCAGGGCGAGGAACATGGTGGACAAAACCATCGTGCTGCTGAACAAAAAACCCAAGAAGTCCGAGGTGGTGATGTAAAAAACCAAGCAACCCACAGTGATGCAGAAGTTGCGCAAGTGAAAACTAGATTTCATCCACTCGCCCCACACCAGCCAAGGGACGTGTCGCTGTGTTCGCAGGCCTTTGACCATCAGCAGCACCGCACACAAGGCCAGCAAGGCCGCCAACAAACCGGGGAAGGCACCGGGCCCGATGTTTTGCCCTGGGATGTCGGGGTAGTCTTTGACAGTCAACAAGATCAGCAGAGACAGGGCCAAAAGCACCCCGCCACTGACCATATCGTTGAACTTCATGGCGGTTTACTTGGCCAAGCCCAAAGACTTCATGACCGTGCCCATGTCCGAGTCGCCTTTGGCCATGAATTGCTCGAAGCCTTTGGCATCGGCGTACACCACCCCAAAGCCGCGTTGTTGCATGAAGCCTTGGTAGTCGGGGCTGTCGTATATCTTTTTCAGCACCGCACCCAGTTTGGCTTGGACATCGGCTGGCAAGCCTTTGGGGCCGGCGATGCCGCGCCAAGCACCAATGGCCCAATTGCTGCCGGTGGCGGTTTTCAGGGTGGGGACATTCGGGTAAAGCCCAGAGGGTTGGTTGGCCATGATGGTCAACGGCCTGGCTTTGCCAGCGTCGATCAATGCGCGTGACTCAGGCAAAGAGCAGGTGACAAACTCGATACCGCCCGCGGCCAAGTCGTTCATGGCGGGAGCCGCGCCATTGGACGGCACCCAAGGGGCGGCACTGATTTCCATTTTTTGGTCTTTCAGCATGCCTGCCAGTGCCAAATGCCAAATGCCGCCTTGACCAGTGCCCGAGGCTTTGAACTTGCCCGGGTTGGCCTTGATGGCCGCCAGCAAATCGTTGACGGTTTTGTAGGGTGAGTCGGCACGCACCGTGACCGCTGCTGGGTCGATGTTCATCAGGGCCAGAGGGGTGTAGTTGGTCGGTTTGAGATCGGTCAAACCCGCCCAATGCATCATGGAGATTTCCACCGTGATCATGCCCAGGGTGTAGCCGTCTGCGGGGGCCGATGCAATGGCCGAGTGGCCCACCACCCCATTGCCGCCGGTGCGGTTGACCACGTTGACGGGTTGCCCCATTTCTTTTTCCATCATCGCAGCAACGATGCGTGCGGTGGCATCGGTGCCGCCACCAGCGCCCCAAGGCACGACCATGGTGATGGGGCGGGAGGGGTAATTCTGGGCCACAGCCGCATGTCCGAAAGTCAGGCCCAGGCTCAAGGCCACCAGAGAACGTGAAAAGGTTCTGCGCATCATGATGACATCACTCCTGAAATTTGTAAGCTTTCATGATGTCAGCGCCCTGGCATTGAAGCACTGGGACATACCCTTGTCCTTGCGCCTACTGACAGGCATAGGTGCAAATTGCCAGGTCAATCAG
>CAMDLJ010000222.1 GCA_945901665.1 Bordetella parapertussis
CATTCGGGGCAGGTGGCTTTCCCCGGTGGCAAAGTCGACCCCGAAGACAAAGATGTGCGGCATACCGCTTTGCGGGAAGCGCATGAAGAAGTGGGCTTGAACCCGGCGTTGGTTCACGTGTTGGGAGAGTTGCCGACCTACACCACCGGCTCGGCCTTTGTCATCACGCCAGTGGTGGGCCTGGTCGATCCGGGGTTTGAGGCCGTTGCCAATCCCAGTGAGGTGGCGCAGGTTTTTGAAGTTCCATTGTCATTTTTAATGAACCCCGCCCACCATCGTCGCCATGCCCATGAGGCCCAGGGCGTTCGCCGAGAGTGGTACTCCATGCCCTACAGCCAAGGGGTGCATGAACATTTCATTTGGGGTGCCACGGCGGGCATGTTGCGCAACTTTTATCGCTTTTTATCGGTCTGAACCGGGTCAGTTACAGGCCCCCGTTATGATGGGCCCATGAGCTTTATCGCCCTCATATTTGCATTGATCTTGGAGCAAGTTCGCCCCCTGTCAGAAAAGGGCTGGGTGCAAACCGGTTTGCGTGCCTGGATCACCTGGGTGTGCCGCGCCTTGGACATGGGGCAAAGTCAACGCGCCTGGCTGGTTTGGTTGCTGGCGGTGGCAACGCCCACCCTGATCGGCTGGTTGATTTATGGCTTGTTGATGTGGTGGGTCGGTTGGCCCGTGGCCGTGCTGTGGAGCATGGTGGTGCTGTACGTCACGCTCGGGTTCAGACAATTCAGCCATCACTTCACCGACATCCGCGTGGCTTTGGAGGCGGGCGATGAGGTCTTGGCCCGCCAATTGTTTGCAGATTGGCACCAGGTTGATGCCATGGACTTGCCGCGCAGTGAAATGGTTCGCCATGTCATCGAACATGCACTGATTGCCGCCCATCGGCACGTGTTCGGTGTCCTGGCCTGGTTTTCCGTGGGCGCTGCATTGGGGCTGGGCCCAGCGGGTGCCATCTTGTACCGCATGAGCCAATACGCCATGGCCGTTAAACCGCAAAAAACCGGCAACCCAACAGACGTGCTCCAAGGCGTGAGCGAGGCCTTGTACCAGGTCACCCAACGCGCTTGGCATGTGATCGATTGGGTGCCCGCAAGGCTGACGGCTTTATTTTTTGCTGTTGTGGGCAATTTTGAAGAAGCCATTGATTGCTGGCGCCAACACGCCAGCCGTTACCCGGGTGACAACGACGGCACCTTGATCGCTGCCACCGCAGGCGCACTGAATGTGCAATTGGGTGGCGCGCAATTGAGTGCAAAAAGTGAATCTCTGGGCGAAGAAGGTGATCCGCCCTTCAGTGAAAGCTTGCCGGGGCGTGAGCCAGAACTGGGCCACTTGCGCAGCCTGGTGGGATTGGTCTGGCGCACCGTGGTTCTGTGGTTGGTGTTGCTGTCTTTGCTCAGCCTGGCCCGCTTGCTCGGATAGGCGGCCTTGACCACAAATCAGTCCACCCCCATGGGCGGCCTTATGGTGCTGGACTGAGTTGGGCAAACAAGCGTTGGTAAATTTGGTACCTGCTGGCGTCAATCAAGCCCTGCTCTAAAGCCAACCGCACCCCGCAGCCGGGTTCGTGCAAGTGGGTGCAGTTGTAAAACTTGCAATCCCCCAGTTGTGCGTGCATATCGGGCATGAATCGCGCCAAATCGCGGGCATCTAAGTGGTGCAAGCCAAATTCTTGGAAGCCCGGCGAGTCGATCAGGGCCGCACCGCGCTCAGCACCCAGCCAATACCAGTGGGTGCTGGTGGTGGTGTGCCGACCACTGTGCAAGGCCTTTGAGATTTCGCCTGTGGCGGCTTGTGCACTGGGCACCAAGCGATTGACCAAGGTGCTCTTGCCAGCGCCAGAGGGTCCCAAAATCAAGGTGGTTTTTCCCTGCAATTGGGCCATTAGCTCATCCAGCCCCGCCCCGCTTTTCAGCGACAAGCCCAAGGTTTTTTCGCCCATTTGGCGATACGGATCCAACCGTTGCCATGCCATTGCAAATGCTGCGCCCAGATCGGACTTGTTGACCACCAGCAAGGGAGAGATGCCTTGCGCATGGCACGCGATGAGTGCACGGGCCATTTGGTCTTGTGAAAAATCAGGTTCGGCGGCCACCAACACCAATACCTGATCCAGGTTGGCCGCAAACGATTTGGTGCGCATTTCATCTTGGCGATAAAGCAAATTGCGCCGAGTCTCTATTGACTCGATGGTTCCTTCGTCTTGGCTGGGCCGCCATTGCACCCGGTCACCCACCACGGCGCTGTTTTTCTTGCCCCGGTGGTGGCAAATGCGGCGCTGGCCTTGATCATCTTCCACCCAGCAATGGCGGCCATGGCTGGCCACCACCAGGCCGGACCGGTTCATGCGCCCATGCGCGCCAATCGCTGGGCAGCGGGCGGGTGCGAGTGATAGAAAGCCACAAACCACGGGTCAGGCGTGAGCGTGGTGGCATTGTCTTGATAAAGCTTGAGCAAAGCGCTGGCCAATTGCGCCGAACTGGCATGTGCGCCGGCAAAGGCGTCGGCTTCAAACTCACAGCGGCGTGAATGCAAGGCTGACAGGGGTGACAGGAAAAACATCACCACCGGCATGACCATCAGGAAAAGCAAGAGCGCAAGCGCTTGGTTGGTGCCATCCATATGGGGTTGCACCCCTAAGCCAGTGAAAAACCAAGCTTGTTGAATCAACCAACCCAGCAATGCAAACCCCAGCAGACTTTGCACGGTTTGCAGCAGCATCATTTGGGTGATGTGTTTGTGCTTGAAGTGACCCAACTCATGGGCCAAAACCGCTTCCATTTCATCAGCAGACAACTGCTCCAGCAAGGTGTCAAAAAACACCACCCGCTTGTGGGTGCCAAAGCCTGTGAAAAATGCATTCGAATGGGCCGATCGACGGCTGCCATCCATCACATAAAACCCTTTGGCAGAAAACCCTGTGCGCTGCATCAATGCGTTGACGCGCTCTTCCAGCGCCGGGTCTTTCAAAGGCGTGAACGTGTTGAACAAGGGCATGATCAGATTGGGTGCAATCCACATCACAAACAATTGGTACAGGGCCAACGCAGCCCAAGCGTAAAACCACCACGCATCGCCACCGACTTGCATCAACCACAACACCAAGGCCAGGATGGGCAAACCCAATACCGCGCCCACGGCGATCCCTTTGGCCATGTCACTCCACCACAGCGCAGGGGTGGAGCGGTTAAAGCCAAAGCTTTGCTCCAAAACAAAAGTTTGGTATGCAGACATGGGCAAATTGATCAGACCACCGATCAAAATAAATCCGACGATCAGCGCCATTTGTTGAAGCAGCCCAGAACCCATCCAAGCCAATAAGGTTTGGTCCAGCCATTGGAGGCCACCCAACAAGGTCCAAGCCAGCAACAGCAACCCGTCCAAGGCCAAGTCGTACAAGGCCAAGCGCGATTTGGCCAAGGTGTAGTCCGCCGCTTTTTGGTGAGCGGGCAGGTCAATGCTGTTGGCAAAAGACGCAGGCACTTGGGCCCGGTGCTGGGCCACGCTGCGGACTTGGCGGGTCAGCAGCCACAGTTTGGTGAGGGTGTTGAGCAGCAGGGCCAGGCCGAATGCCAAAGACATCAATAGAGTTGCGTTCATGGCTGGTAAGTGTAGGCCCATTCAATCTATAAGGGCATCTTGGGGGACAATCACGCCATGAGCGAACACACCCCTGACAGCCCAGCGCCCAGCTTGGCCAAATCCGACCAAAATTTGGTTTGGATCGATTGCGAAATGACCGGCCTGGACCCAGAGGTCGAAAGATTGATTGAAATTGCGGTGGTGGTCACTGGGCCCCAATTGCACCCGCGCATAGAAGGTCCCGTGTTGGTGGTGCACCAAAGTGAAGCCTTGCTCGATCGCATGGACGCCTGGAACAAAGGCACCCATGGGCGCAGTGGACTGATTGATAAAGTGCGCGCCTCGGTGCTGAGCGAAGCGCAAGCCGAAGAACAATTGCTCGCATTTTTGGCGAAGTATGTGCCCAAAGCCACCTCGCCCATGTGTGGCAATACGATTGGCCAAGATCGGCGATTCTTGGTCAAGTACATGCCCAAGCTGGAGGCTTGGTTGCATTACCGCAACCTCGATGTCAGCACCCTCAAAGAATTGGCCAAGCGTTGGCGACCAGATGTCTACAGCGCCTTCAAAAAGCAGCAAAAGCACACGGCGCTGGCCGATGTGCACGAGTCGATTGACGAGTTGCAGCACTACCGCACGCATTTTTTACACGCCGACCCACCTTCCGCTTCTGTGACATAATTCGCTGCGTTGTTCAATTGGGACAACCACCGCACATCTGCCTCACACCTTGGGCTCTTCACGTTGAGAGCCACCCGCGCCGCAAAGTTTCTGGGCGTTGACTTTGTCTGATGGTTGATGTTTTTTCAAACCTCAGATGGAGTCGCTGGCCCCCGCGCTAGCGTTTTTGCATGAACGATACCGTTTCCACTTCGCCCGTTTTGGCCGCCCATGAAGCCGCCACCCCACCCATTCCAACACCTGACTTGGCGCCAAGCCTGACCGCATCGGTCACTTTGGATACCGCCCCTGCGGTGACCCCGCCTGAGCCGATGGTGACCACTGTTGCCACGCTGCAAGGTGCTGACGCCAGCGCTGCTGCACCTGACTTGGTTCCAGAAGCCGCACCCGATGCATTTGCTGCCTTGGGCTTGGCCAGCGAATTGCTGGCCGCCGTGCGCGACTTGGGCTTCACCACGCCGACCACCGTGCAGCTGAAAACCATTCCCTTGGCCATGCGTGTGGATGGTGGTGAGCAGGCTTACAACGACTTGATG
>CAMDLJ010000223.1 GCA_945901665.1 Bordetella parapertussis
GGAGTTTGTGGCGTACTACAACCACCAGCGGTATCACGAAAGCCTGAGCAATGTAACCCCAGCCGATGTGTACTTTGGCAGGGGTGAGGCGATACTTGAAGAGAGGAGAAAAATCAAAGAGCAAACAATCCAAAGCAGACGACTAAAACACCAACTTGAAACCGTTTAATCTTTAAAACCATTGAGCCAATCTCTCCTTTAAGAAATTAACCCATCTGTCTCAAACCATTTGAAGACGGACAATGCAGCAATGCCGCATGACACGATCAAAAAGGCGTGGAAATCAGCCTCTAAAAACCATCAAACAAAAAATGATCTGAGGGAAAGTGACTTCTCACTTGACCGACGACCACATAAGTTCACATTTTTTGAATTAAAAAATGATTTTACACAACCTAAGTAGTAACAAAATCAATCAATTGAAAATAAAGTAAGAATTGGTAATCACATTTGACGGCCAACCGAAGGGGCCTTGTTGGAAGGCAACGCGGTTCTTTGGAAGACATCAAGGTCAGATTCCACCAGGGCTGCGCTGAGGTCTGGTGGGCTGAATGTCTGGACGTGCTTGTCAGTTGAACAAGTCAATTGCGCTGAGGGGTTTGCCGCTGACCCACTCAGATGGAACGGTCAAAGGGGCGCAGAAGACCCAAAACGGCGGTCGCGCAAAGCAAACCAGGCCATGGCTTGTTTGAGCCTTTCTGGAGAAAAATCTGGCCAGAGGTCGTCCGTGTAAAACAGCTCGGCATAGGCCGCCTGCCAAAGCATGAAGTTGCTCACACGCGACTCGCCACCGGTTCGAATGAGCAGGTCGACTTCAGGGGCATAGGCTGTGCTGAGGTGAGATGCCAAGGCATCTTCGGTCAGCCCTGCCAGGCTTTGGTCGGGGTGCGCTTGTTGCCATGCTTGGGCGGCCTGGATCATGTCCCAGCGGCCCCCGTAGTTGGCGCAAATGGTGAGCGTGATTTTGCGGTTGTTCACCGTTTGCTGCTCGGCCCAGATCATCAATTCTTGCATCGATGCCGAAAATCGGCCCTTGTCGCCCACCACTTTGAGGCGAACGCCGTTGGCATTCATGTCCTTGACCTCTCTTTGTAAATAGCTGGACAGCAGGTCCATGAGGCTGGAGACCTCTTCTTCGGGGCGTTTCCAATTTTCTGTGCTGAAGGCAAAAAGGCTCAGGTAGGGAACCCCAAAATCGGAGCAGGCTCGCACGATGTCGCGCACGCGCTTGGCCCCGGCCGCATGGCCCAAGGCCGCAGGCATGAAGCGTTTTTTAGCCCAACGGCGATTGCCATCCATGATGATGGCAATGTGCTTGGGAGGGTTATTGGGAGAAGCAGATGAAGACAATTGAATAGCTTTTATGTATTAGGTTTGACAATTTTAATTGTATTTTTTATTTCTTAAATCTATATTAAAAAATTGTATTGGTTTTGGACTCAAGACAGCTGGTGTCTGCTTGCATTTTTCGGAAAAAAACTGCTGCTGAGCAGCAAAACGGTCCGTGAACGGCACCGAGTACTGCTGAATCAAGTCGGCACTACGGCTTGTATTTTGTCACCCTTGCCTTGTAGGGGCCATGACTTCGGCGGCCATGAATGCCCGCGTGCCCGGGTTGGGGCAATGGGACTTGGTTTGAACCTGGTGCGAGGGTCAGGAGTCCTTCAAGCCATGCGCTTGAAAGGGGTGTCTGCATGGGTGGGGTGGGTGCCTCAGTGGTTGACCTCGACTTGGTGGTGCTCAACTTGGACAAGGGTTGGGCGGCCTAAGATTTCGAGCAAAACGGCGATGCGTTTGCTGGAGACGTTTTGAATCAAGCCTTCGACGCCCACCAAAGCCGTTTGCGTCAATCGCACAGTTTGCCCCGGTTTGAGTTGGCTGAGCTGTTGCAGCGTGGCTTGGTTGCGGTCTTGTTCGAGTTGCCGTATACGTTGGACGAGTTCGTCCTGCAGCATGGCAGGCTCAAATCCAAAACGAACGATGTTGGAAATGCCTTTGGTGCTGCGCACAGCCGAAATGCTCTGGTCCGGTTTGCTCGGACGAAAAAGAATGTAGCGCGGAAACATGGGCTCAAACAGAGCGATCGGGCCTTGATCGGATTTTTTGAATTTTTTGTACAAGGGCAAATAAGCCTGAAAGGCTTGCCGCTCAAGATTAACTTGTGCCATTTGCTCTTGACGCGCTTTGGTATAAGCCAGATACCAGCGGTCTGAAGCGGTTTCAGAGTTGGCCAGGCCATTGGGCGCTTCAGGTGTCTGGGTCATTTCATGATTTCCACTGAGGGTTGGAAGCGTATTTTAAATAATTGAATTTAAAAGACACGAGAAATGAAGTGGTCCAAAACAAAACCCCGCTGGTGCGGGGCTTTGTTTGGAGATATTAGATTCTCAACTCTGGTGGAGTGGCTGCTGTAGCCTGCCTCAACCGCATAAACCCGCTTCAGCCGATGGTGTACTCGGCGCGGTCTTTGCCATCAATCCATTTGGGGGCTTTACCACGCCCGGTCCAAGTTTGGCCGGTGGCCGAATCACGGTATTTGGGAGCCACCTTGTTGGTGGCTTTGGCGACACCTGATTTGGCACTTCTGCCGGAGAAAATGTCTTCGGCAGTCAGGCCAAATTCAGCAACCAACTCGCGCACCTTGGACACCGCATTGGTGATTTCGTTTTTGCGAGCTTGGGCAATGGCTTGCTCCAAGGCTTCGCGTTGTGCCAATAACTCTTTGTAGCTAGCTACCATGTTAACTCCCAGTATTAAATAAGACTAAGTAATGGACATCAAGAATGGGACTTATACAAACTGCGCCCGTCATTATTTTAGGCACTTAAGTCATTTTTTTTCAATTGAACATTAATGAAGATATTGATAAATTCTTCAAAAAATAAAGAGTTTGGGATGATTTCTGGCATTTAGGAACATCAGCAACAAAGAGAATGGGCAGTTCGTTTGTCTTGATGGCTCGATTTTGCATTCCATCGGGCTGTGACGCCGATCATTTGCTTGAAGTCAATTCACATCGGCATGCCCGCAGCAGGGCGTTTTAACTCCGACCGCACCACTTCGTCTGTGGTGGACATCCCCTTGCGCGGAGATGACATTCTGTTGGCAAGCGTGCCGGCTGCGTTTGGACCGGTAAAAGTCTGAACAGCGACTTGATCTCAAATACCTCAAGCTTGGCTGTTTGGGCTTAAGGGGAATGGGGCGCCCTCGGCGCCCATGGCGATGCTGTGACTTTGTCTATGCGTCGGCCGTCAAGGGTGACGATTTCAAAGCGCCAGGCGTCCAGTTTGATCACCTGGCCTTGGCTGGGCAATTGACCCATCACGTACATCAGCAGGCCGCCCAAGGTGTTGTAGCGGTTTTTTTGTTCTGCGGGAAGTTCGTCGATGTCCAGTCGGGCTTTGAGTTCGTTCACGGGCATGCTGCCGTCCAGAGACCAGCTGCCGTCCTCATGGCGGGTGGCCCAGGCCCCGTCTTGGGCATCGGGCTTGAGTTCGCCGGTGATGGCTTCGAGCAGGTCCAATGGGGTCAACAGGCCTTGCACTTCACCGTATTCATCCACCACAAAAAGCATGCGGCTGGGTTGGTCGCGCATTTGTTCAAGCAACTCCATGCCGGTGAGTGTTTCAGGCACAAAGTCGGCCGCCAAGGCGTGGTTTTCAAGCGCGCGATCGTCATCTTGCGGCAGGGCCAGCAAATGCGAGAGGCTGATGACACCCACGATGTGGGCCAGGCCATCGCGGCACACAGGATACCAAGAGTGGTTACCTTCGCCGCGCATTTGGTTGATGCGGTCCATGGCTTGCTTGGGCGAGAGCTGGGCGTCAAGCCATTGGATCTCGCTTCGCGGTGTCATCATGGAGGTAAGGGCGCGGTCATCGAGGTGAAACACGTTGCGCACCATTTGGTGTTCATGCTCTTCAATCAGGCCAGCGTCAACGCCTTCGACCAAACTGGCGGTGATTTCTTCTTCGGTCACGGCCCGGCTGCCCTTGCTGTCAATGCGCATGAGTTTGAGCATGCCCTGTGTGCAGATCGACAAAAGCCTGACAAAAGGGCCCGCGGCCTTGGCGAGCCAAGCCATGGGCCGCGCAACCAAACGGGCCACGGCTTCTGGGTAGAGCTGACCGATGCGCTTGGGCACGAGTTCGCCAAAAATGATGGTGGTGAAGGTGATGAGGGTGACCACAATGGCCGTTGCCGAAATGGCCGCCACCGGCTCGGTCAATCCCAGCTGCACCAATTGCAGGGCCAAACCCCCACTGAAAGCGGCCTCACCCACGATGCCGTTGAGCACCCCGATGGAGGTGATGCCCACTTGCACGGTGGACAGAAATTGGGTGGGATCGTCAAGCAGTTTCAAGGCCGCTTGAGCGCCTTTGTCACCGGCCTCTTCCATCGCTGCCAAGCGGGCTTTGCGGCTAGAGGCCAACGCCAACTCGGACATGGCAAACACCCCGTTGAGCAGGGTGAGAAAGACAATCAATAAAAACTCCATAGCCCCCATTGTGCCAAGTCTGGGTGAGGAACAGGCAATTGCGGTTGCGTTGCATGGCATTCTCGGGGACCCCTTAAGCACCAGCTTGCCGGCGAATGGTTGGTATGTGAATGCCTCGACTTGGCATCAAGGGGATTGGGTTTTGGGACAATCGGGCAACGAGGTGTTTATGGCTGTTTATTGGGTTGGGGATATTCAGGGCTGCGATGCCCCGCTGGGTCGTTTGTTGGATGTGCTGGGGTTTTCGCCCAGCAGGGACCAATTGTTTGTGTTGGGTGACTTGGTCAACCGTGGACC
>CAMDLJ010000224.1 GCA_945901665.1 Bordetella parapertussis
GCGAGCATGGCGCGTTGGCGCTCGTCCAGGTGCAAGCTCACAGCGTCAACCCCATGACCACCGCGTCTTCGCGCTGGCCGCGCCCGGCGGGGTAGTAATTTTTGCGCTCGCCCACGGTCTCAAACCCCCAGTGGGTGTAAATCTCTTGCGCGGCGGTGTTGCTGCGGCGCACCTCCAGCCAGATGCGTTCGGCCCCGATACTGGGTGCCCAGGCGCACAGGTGTTGCCACAACAAACGACCGAGCCCGTGACCTTGCTGCGGGCGCGCCACGGTGATGTTGAGCAGGTGCGCCTCTTGCACCCCAGCCATGGCCACCACATAGGCACACAGATCGCCGTCTTGGTGCAAACACTGCGCGTGGTAGCCAGCGGCCAAGGCGTCGGCAAAGTTGCCCCGCGTCCAGGGGTGGGCATAGACCTGCTGCTCCAGCAACACCACCGCGTCCAAATCGGGCGTTTGCATGGGCCGCAGGTCCATTTCCTGGGCTGGGTGCAGCAATCGGGGGGCAAGGGCAGACATGGCCCCATTGTCCGACATGGCTCAGGGCCCGGCCTGGCCTCAAGTGGCCGTGGCGTTGGCCTTGGCCAGGGCGCGTTCGGCGGTGGTTTGGGCCACTTTGTCGCGCAGGTACAGCGGCAAGGCCAGCGCGGGGGGCACTTCGCCCCCATGGGCCTGGGCCTGGTCGGCCAAGCGCAGCAAGGCACTGGCCGTGGGGTGGGCCACCACCCAAGGCAAAGCCAGATCGGGCAACAGGTGCTGAGCCAAGCCCACCGCCCACACGGGCTGACCGGACCAGGCCAGGGGCAGTGCGCATTCGGCGGGGTTTTGCACCGCCGGTGCTTGCACGGTGTGCCAAAGGCCAGCGCGGTGTTCGTAGGCGGCGGTGTACAACTGGCCCATGCGCGCATCAATCACGGCATAAAAGCGACTTGCCTCATCACTGGCCTCGGCTGTGCCTGCGGCGCATTGGTGGCGCCCCTCTTCGGCCAACGCGAGCAAGGTGTCGATGGGCACTATGCCCACCCCCAGGCCAAAGGCCAGCCCTTGGGAGACGGCACACGCGGTGCGCAAGCCGGTGAAGGACCCGGGCCCACGGCCCATGGCAATCACACCGATGTCGTTCAGCGCCAAACCGGCTTGGGCCAGCACAGCGTGAACGGCGGCCAGCAAACCGGCCGAGGCCTGGGCACCGCCCGGGCCTCGGTGCGAACACACCTGGCCCCGCGCCGACACGGCCACCGACAACTGCTCGGTGCTGGTCTCGATGGCCAAGCGGTTCATGTGGGTTTGGCCGGTGCGGGCTTGGCGGCCCACACGCCAGCCAAAATGCCCAAGGTCACGCACACCAAACCGCCCACCAAGTGCGCGTTCAGGGGCTCACCCAAAAACAGCACCGCGCACATGGCCGAGGTGGACGGCACCACCGAGGTGATCATGCTGGTGCGCACCGGGCCGTAGTGGCGCACCATTTGGCTGAAAGAAATGCCCGACACCAAGACCGAAATCGCCCCTTGGAAAAAGGCCTGGAAACCCATCTCTGACCACGACGCTTGGGGCAGGGCCGAGGTGATCCCACCCAAAGCCCAAGCCAGCGCATAGGCGGGCACCAAAATGACCAAGGCCACCACGGTCGTGGCGATGGTGGCGCGCACCGGGTCGACCTGGTGGCGCTTGAGCATCACGCTGTAGCAAGCCCAGCTGAAGGCGGTGGCCATGAAGCACAGGTCACCGCGCCACACGCCGCTGCCATCAAAAGCTTGGCGCAGGCTGTTCCAGCCCACCACGGCGTCGCCCACCAAGATCAGCAACAAGCCCAGCGCCCGGCGCGGCCCAATTTGTTCGTGCAACCATACCCAGGCCACCAGGGTGGACCACAGTGGCAAGCTGCCGGTCAAAAACACCGAGGCGTGACCGGCTGGGGCCAGAAAAAAAGCCGAAAACGAGAACAAGCCAAACAGCACCCCGCCGGTGAGGCCCAGCCCCAAACTCAAGCCAAACGGCAAGGGCGAAAAACCGCCAAAGCTCGATGCCATGCCGGGCTCGCCGCGTTGGCGCGCCACCAGCCACAGCCCCCAGGGCAGCAACACCACGCCCGCACCCAGGTAGCGCAACAAGGCCAAGTCGAAGGGCTGCAAGGTGTGCGCGGCCGAGGCGCGCGAGATGATGATGAACGAGGTCCACACCACGATGGTGGTGAGCGCAGCCGCAGCGCCCTTTTGGGCGGCGCTCAAACGGCCCAGGCCGAAGGGTGTTGGTGTCATGCGGTGATTATCCGGGCTGGGCTGATACAGCCGAACCAGCGCCAGGGTTCAGTGCGACCAGGCCTGCAAAAGCTGGCGCAGTGCCTGCGCGTTGTGCAAGGCCTCCAGTGCCAAGCTCACCAGGGCGCGCTGGGGGGTGTTGGCCAACATGCGCTGGGCTTTGTCCAGCACGTCAGCCTGGGTCCATGGCAGAGCCCGGTCGCCAGGGCTGTCCGATGCACGGGCCTCGAGGACCTCGGAGGCCGTGTGCACCCGCACCCGGGCAGGCCATTGAGCAGGGTACAGGCTGTCCCAGGCGGGCTCGGCCTGCACCGAGATGCGCTCTGACCACGTCAGCCAATCGGCGTCACCTGGCATGGGCGTGCGCA
This sequence comes from Bordetella parapertussis, assembly GCA_945901665.1. The sequence goes on from CAMDLJ010000224.1 coordinate 2,631, forward strand.
GCACATCGTCCAAGCGCTCGGGGGCCCAGGCGGCCAGGGTCAATTGCCAGCGCATACTGACCATGCTGGCCAAACGGCTGGCCGTGGGCGGCTCGCGATCGATCATGGCCGCATAGGCGGGGGCCACCAGAACCTCTATTCGATCGATGTCGCTCACCCGCAGGCCTTGACCCAACAGTTGCTGAAAAGCGTGCAGGGCCGACAAGGTTTGCTTGGCGGCGCAATGCGGCTTGAAACTCATCTCGCGCCACGGGTTGGCTGGCGCATGGGCCAGGGCCACTGCGCCTGCGCCCCCCACCGATTGCAGCCAAGCGGGGTTGAGCAAACCCAAATCACCTTGCATGCCTTGTTGGGCAGCCATGGCCGCCTGGCAACCGTTTTGCACCGCTTGCCCAAACAACCACCAACGCCCGGGCCACTCGCCTTGGCTGCGGCCCACTGATCGACCGGTTTGGGACAAGGCCAAAGACAAGGCATGCGCCATGGCGCCTTCGTCCAAGCCCAACAAGTGCCCGGCGGTGGCGGCCGCCGCACAAGGCGCCACCAAATAACTGGGCCACAGCCCTTGGGCCAACAAACGCGCCCCACCCATGGCCACGCCCAATTGCAGGGCCACGCGATAACCCGCCGTCAAGGCGCTGGCCAATGCGGTGGGTGTGCTCTGCTGCCATTGGGCCACGGCCAAAGCTGTGGGCACCACCATGGCCGCGGCAGTGACGGCGCTGGGGCGGTGGATGTCGTCCACTTCCGACAAGCGCAGACAAGCGGCATGCCAGGGCAAGGCAGCCATGGCGCTGGATGCCGGTGTGAGTTGCCAAGCCGCAAGCATCCGCGCCGCTTGGGGCGTTTGCACGCCCAGGCTGTGCGCGATGCAGGCATCGGCCAGGTGCAAGCGGGCGCTTTGGGCCATTTCTGGGCTTGACGCCACAGCCGTGCGGGCCACATCCATCAAGGTCAAGCTCATGCCAACCTTTGCAGGGTCAGATCGGTCATCTCAGCCCTTTAGACCGGTGTGGCGCCACCGTGGGCCCATTGCACCGGTCGGGCGGCGAACCAGTCACCGCTGGGCAGTCTCAGCTGTGCGCTGGTCACGCCCCAGCGCGCGCCCAGGGGCAGCGGCGACGGGTTGGCATGGGTGTCCATCACCGGGGTCAAGGGCAAACCGCCCTGGCACAGCTCGATGCGCCCATGCTGCAATCTGCCCACGGGAGGGGCCGCCATTTGGTGGGCGTTTGGTGCCGGGGTTGCCATCTGCTGTTGCCACCAAGCCTGGGCCTGCGCCCAATCCGAGGGCGGGGCATCGGTGCTGAAATTGCGCACCCACCGCACCCAAGCGCCTTTGTAGGCCAAGGACAGTTCCACCGCATAACGGGCGGCCAAAGGCATGTCGCCATCCACGCGCAACCAGGCGCTGGGTAGGGACAAGTCGGGCGCGATGCGCAGCATCACCTCTTCTGCGCCCGCCAGCCGGGCGTGGTGCTCTATCGCTGCCGTGGTTTGTGCCGCATGGGTGGCACCAGCAGGGGCGGCCTGCAAGGCCATTTGGGCCATGGCAGAAGCCTGCGCCAGCAAGCCAAGCTCAGCCGCATCAGAGGCGCGCCGCAAGGCCGCAAACCCCTCGGACGCGTCGACCCATTGCAAACCAGGCGCATGTTGGCGCAATGGCTGGGCCACCGACCAGGGCAAGTCATTCAAGCCCACCAAGGCCACACGCGCAGACGGGTCCAAGCGCTCAAGGAGGTGCTGGGCAGTTTGCTGGCCCAGACGCGGTGCCATGATCAACTCGCCCATCAAGCCCACTTCGCGCATCCAGGGGTGGACCCGTTTGGTCAGCGAGGCCAACAATGCAGGCGCGCCGCTGGGCCACACCACCATCATGGCTTCGCTCCAATAGGGGGTGAAGTGGGTCAACCAGTGCACCACCGAGGGTTGAGCAATCGAGGTGTGTGCCAGCAGGGCCGACACGCCGTGCTCGGCCATCCAGGCTTGCACCTCCGCCACACGGGCTTGCAAGCGCTTTGGGGGCATTTCTTGGTGTGACCAACTCATCAATCCGCGTCGCATGGTGTTGCTCCTTTGTCAGCCAGGGGGTTCATGGGGTCACCGAGATCAACGCTCGGGTGGTGTGGGTCAGCACCCGGCAGCCTTCT
>CAMDLJ010000225.1 GCA_945901665.1 Bordetella parapertussis
TTTGCACGCACCAGAGCGGGTGTCCAGTTTGTGCAGCATCATGAGCAGCAGTGGCGCCTCCGATTTGCCCATGCCCGATGCCAAAGTGATGCAATTGTTGCTGGGTAAACCGGCTCGACCCGGTTTGGAGGGAGCTGTCGAACACACACTCACATTTTTGAGTGCGGTGGCCAGTCCCGCTTACCCACCTGACATCGGCCTGTTGAAAACGCTGATCACAGCCAGTGTGGAGCGCAGTTATCGACCCGATGGCATCGCCCGTCAAATGCACGCCGTGATGACCGATGGCGAGCGGGCAAACCTGTTGCACCGCATCACCGCCCCCACGCTGGTGATCCATGGCAAGGCCGACCCCTTGGTGCCCTATGCCTGTGGTGAAGACACGGCGCGACGCATCCCGGGCGCTCGCATGATGGGCGTCGACGGTATGGGCCATGACTTGCCCCCACCCGTGGTCCAATCCATCACCGACGCGCTGATTCCTTTTTTGCATGAACACCCCTGAACACTCCCAGTTGGGCAAAGCGGCCACCTATGTGGACCAATACACGCCCGACTTGCTCTACCCTTTGAGCCGATCCACCCAACGCCAAACCATTGGGGTGGGTGACAAGCCCTTGTTTGTGGGGGCCGATTTATGGACAGCCTATGAGTTGAGTTGGCTCAATATGCGCGGCAAGCCCCAAATTGCGATGGCGCGCATGGTGGTGCCCTGCGAGAGCACGCATTTGGTGGAAAGCAAATCACTCAAGCTCTACCTGAATAGTTTTAACAACACCCGATTTGCAGATGCCAACGCTGTGCGCGATTGTGTGGCGCGAGATTTGAGCCATGCCGTGTGGCTTGGCGGGCCCATGCATGCGGGGGTGGGTGTGGTGCTTGTCTTGCCGGAACAATTTGAGCGCGAGCCCATTCATGAACTGGACGGGCTCAGCTTGGACCGGTTGGACATTGATTGCGACCGTTATCAGCCGGCACCTGATTTGCTGCGCTGTGCTGACCATGAAAACCCTGTCACCGAAACCCTGACCAGCAACTTGCTCAAAAGCAATTGCCTGGTGACCGGGCAGCCCGATTGGGGCAGTGTGCGCATCAGCTACAGCGGGCCGCAAATTGAACAAGGCGGTTTGTTGCAATACCTGGTGAGTTTTCGCAACCACAACGAGTTTCATGAGCATTGCGTGGAGCGCATCTTCATGGACATTTGGACCCACTGCAAACCCCGTCGACTCAGCGTCTATGCCCGTTACACCCGCCGCGGAGGCGTGGACATCAACCCTTGGCGCAGCAGCCACCCAGGGGTGTTGCCCCCTTCGGTTCGCACAGCGCGCCAATGACCCTCGTCAATCTTTGAACGATTGCAGCGGGGCCAAGGCGGGGAAATTACCCGATCGCTTGTTCTGAAAAGCCGCAATGGCCTCTTGCACATGGGCATTGCTCCAAATGCCACTTTGCAACCAACCCATTTGTTGCAAGGCATCCGCCGTGCTGTGGTCGCGCGCATAGTGCAGCGCTTGTTTGCTGCCCCAAATGGCAATCGGTGGCTTGCTGGCAATTTCTTGTGCGGCCTGCATGGCCGCCGCCAGAGTGCTGGCTTGGTCGGCGCAAATTTCATTCACCAAACCATGCTGCAAGGCTTTGTCTGCGTTGAGTCGGCGACCTGTGTAAGCCAATTCTTTGACCACCGCCATGGGCATGAGTTTGGGCAAGCGCTGCAAGGTGCCCACGTCGGCCACCATGCCAATGTTGATTTCTTGGATGCAAAAAAACGTGTCGGCACTGGCATAGCGCAAACAGGCGGCTGTGACCATGTCCACCGCGCCCCCAATGCAGCCACCGTGCAGGGCAACGATGACCGGAATGCGCAGGTTTTCCATACGGGTGAAAGTGGCTTGCAAGCCCGCCAGCAAGTCGGCAATCGCGGCACGACCTTCCGGGCTTTGATCGTCCATGCTGACCGATGTGCCAAAAACATCCAGCGACATCCCCGCACTGAAATGCTTACCGGTGCTGCTGATCACCAACACACGGGCTTGGTTGCCTTGGTGCAAGGCCTGTAAAACGTCATCCAGCTCGCGCCAAAAAACCAAATCCAAGGTGTTGAGCGCTTGGGGCCGGTTGAGCACCAGGTGCGCTATGTGGTCTTGGATGTTGAGGTCAAAGCAAGTCAAGGGTTTCATCGCATGCTCCAAAAATCAGGTGCGGGTCACTGGGTGTTTTTTACGCTGTGGTGTAGCCCATGGCATGGGGCAACCACAAGACGATTTCAGGAAACAAGGTGATGCACAGCAACAGGGCCAGCAGCATCACCAAAAACAGCCAACCCTCGCGAACCATCTCGCCTATGGGGATACCGGTCAGCGCTTTGGTCACGAACAGCAGCATGCCAAAGGGCGGATGGATCAGGCCGATCATCATGTTGAGCACCACCAGCACCCCAAAGTGAACCAAATCCACCCCCAGCAATTTGGCCGCTGGCAGCAGCATGGGCACAAAGACCAGCAGCAACACAGACACATCCAAAAAACAACCCAGGACCAAAAACAAGGCATTGACCATGAATAAAAACTGCAAACGGCTCAATTGCAACCCATCGACCCATTGCGCCATGCCTTGGGGCACGCCTTCAGCGGTGAAGGCGTAATTCAGAATAAAAGAACCAGCCAAAATGATGGTGATCACCGCGCTGGCACGGGCGGACTCCAAAACCACCGCCCAAAAAGCTTTCCAACTCAGCGCCTTGAACACCCAGGCCGACAACACCAGCGCATGCAGGGCTGCCACCGCCGCCGCTTCTGTGGGGGTGAATGCGCCAGAGTAAATGCCGCCGAGCAACACCACGGGCATGGACAAGGGCAGGGCGCCGCGTGCAATGATCTTCGGCCACATGGCGCGCGGCACGGGGTCTTCACGGGGCATGTTGCGTCGGGTGGCGATGAAGTGAACCACGGCCATCATCAACAAAGTCATGCACAGGCCGGGCAGCAAACCGCCCAAAAACAAAGCCCCCACCGAAGCGCCCGAGACCAAGGCATAAATCACCATGGGGATGGACGGTGGAATGATGGGCCCCAAGGTGGCGCTGGCCACTACTACGGCACCGGCAAAGCCACGCGGGTACCCGGGCTTGGCCAGCATTTGGCGGATGGTCACCAAGCCTGGGCCTGCCGCATCGGCAATGGCGCTGCCACTCATCCCCGAAAACACCACGCTGACCAAAATGTCCACTTGCGCCAGGCCACCGCGCATGCGGCCGACCAGCACGCGACAAAAATCAAAAATGCGCTCGCTCACGGTGCCTGCGTTCATCAAGTTGGCGGCAAACACAAACATGGGCACAGCCAACAACACATAGCTGTTGTACAGGCCGTTGCTCACTTGTTCGGCCACCAAGCCCAAGTCTTGCCCCTTGACCCACAGGTAAGCAACCCCCGACAGCAACATCGAAAACCCAATGGGCATGCGCAGCAGCATGCCCACCATCACCACCCCAGCCATGGCCAAGAGGGCGTTGCTCATGGTGTGGGCGCGCCTTCATCCAAACCCTGGCCACGCAAAGCCTGTGCAAGCCCCCACATGCTGCGCAAGACCAAGGCCAGCAACAACAAAACAAATGGCATAAACACCCACTGAAACGACCAACCCAACACGGGCGTGCCCTCGCGGCGCATGAAATGCACATAGTCCCAACTCGCTGGCAAGGCCAGCGCTGCCAAGCCACCGATCATGCTGTGGCCCAGCACCCGCATGGTTTGGCGGGTGCGCCGACCGGCGTGGTTCCACAGCACGTCAAACACCACATGTTCGCGCTCGGGCACCATGAAGGCGCAGGCCCACAAAATCGCCCACAGGTAGAGCACCACCGCCAGCTCGTCGGTCCACGGCAGAGGTTTGGCAAACAGAAAGCGGGCTGTGATTTGGACGATGAATACCCCAAACAGCGCCAAAAAAACAGCGCCACCCAGGTGCTGGGCGGCGCGTGCCAGGGTTTTCATGCGTCAGCGTGTGTTGTTAATGCGATCCAGCATCCCTTTGGTCCACACCTTGGCGTAATCGCTTTTGGCATAGGCGTCTTGCACCGACTTGCGAAACGACTCCACATCGGGTGTGCTCACCTGAAGGCCTTGTTGCTTGAAGAAGTCGATGATTTGCGCTTCCTCTTTCACGCGGTTGTCGTTGTTAAAGTTGGTTGCAGCTTGGGCCGCGGCCTTGACCGCTTGTTTTTGCGTTGCGGTCAAACCGTTCCAGGTTTTGCTGGCAATGGCAATGTGCAAGCTGTCCACCAAGTGGTTGGTCAGCACCAACTGCTTGGTCACCTCGTAAAACTTGGCTGCACGCACGGTGGGCAGCGGGTTGTCTTGCCCATCGATGGTGCCGGTTTTCAAGCCCATATACACCTCGCCAAAGGCCAGGGGGGTGGCAGTGGCGCCCAAGGTTTCACCCAAAAACAACCACTCTTTGGAACCCGGCATGCGCAGCTTGATGCCTTTGAGGTCGGCGGGTGTGCGCACATTGCGCGCCTCTCGCAAGTTCACTTGCCGCGTGCCCAGGTAAGCAGTGGACAAAATGGTGATCTCCATCTTGTCGGCCACCGCCTTGAACAGCTCGTCGCCAATGGGCCCGTTGAACACCTTTTGCTGGTGCTGCGGGTCGCGCACGATGTAGCCAGCGGTGAAGATCGAAAACTCGGGCACCAGTTTGGCAATGTCAAACGCCGACACCGTGGTCAGCTCCAGGTTGCCGCGTGCCATGGCGGCAGG
>CAMDLJ010000226.1 GCA_945901665.1 Bordetella parapertussis
ATAGACGCATTGGTTTTTCCACAGATTCGCGAAGAATTACCCCTCATCAATTTGGGGCAGACAATCCAAGAGACCACGGTTGGAGAAATCAATATTGCTGGCATACCAGGCGTGGTAGTGCCCGCTGGTTATTACGAATCAGGCTGCCCCTTTAGCCTCATATTCGTAGGGAGACTTTGGAGTGAGGCAGACCTGTTGTCTTATGCCTATGCCTATGAATCTGCAACGCATCACCGTAAAGTTCCCTTGTTGTCGCCATCTAATTCATAGATCCGAAAACTGTTAAGACATGTACTTGAATTTTTGAAATTTGCACAATGGTAATGTTACAAATGGGCTGACCAATTAACCGTTCCTGCGCTCCCGAAAACCCGGGAAATTGAGGCGGGTGCCACTTCAAAGGTCGTAACTAAGGGATGCGTAGGCTTAAGCGTGGCCTCCCAAATATTTCTTCGCCACTTTGCAGATGTAGGTGTATTTGGGGTTCACCATCTGGGTGCAGCGGGCTTCGGCGATTTGCCCCAAAAGCATATAGGCCTCTGGACCGGGGATGTTGAAACTCTCCTCCATCCAGTACACCATCTCTTCAAATGAAATCCGCAGGGCATCATCCAGCGGTCGGGCGCAGCCGATGGTGCAGATGTGGGTTGGCGTTTCAATGCGCGGCCAGGTCATGCGTTTGGGCGCCGGTGCCAAGCTGACCCGCAAACGCAGATGACCCCGGATTTCAATGGCGCCCATGCCATTGCATTCAGCGTCGCCTTGCAGCGCATGTACATCGCCGAAATACAGGTACGCGCCTTCATGGAATATAGGCACCATGAAGCGGTTGCCTTTGGCTACCTCTTGCACATCGATATTGCCACCGTGCACACCGTTGTCGATGGTCAACATGCCACCGGCGGTGGGTGCAACCCCGATGACTCCGACCATCGGTTTGGCCTCGAGTTTCAGGGTGTCGCTCCAGTGCACGATGCCGTCTTCGACACGGACATTGCGGTTTTGAATACCGAATTCTTTTTTACGGACCCAATCCGGAAAAATACCGATGCCCGGCCACAGGGCCGTAAAGCCCAGGCCGTGCACGCCGACATCGAGAACGTCGATGATCAGCATTTGGCCGGGTCTGGCCCCCTTGACCTTGATCGGCCCGGTGGCCGGGTTGACAAAGGGCAGGGTCACATCTTCTGCGCACAGTTTTTCATGTTCATGCGTGATCAGATGGCCGCCGATGTTCAATTCGGTTTCAATCTCAAAGGTCTCGCCGTCCTCAACTTCCGCAATAAAGGAATCGGTCGCCGCCAGCGCATACTTCAGCGAGTCTTTACGAATGATTTGCATGGACTTGGTCATACGGGTCTCCTACATATCGGTTAATCAAAATTTCGCCACGGCATGAGCATTTGCTCCAACTTGCCCACCGAATAATTCAGCACCAGCGCCAGTGCAATCGTGGCGATCAATGCGGCAAAAACTTTGGAGATGATGTACAAGCTCCCGGCTTTGAAAATCGCGTGGCCCAGGCCTTCAGAGGAGGACATGAACTCGCCAACAATCGCACCAATCAAAGCGAAACCGATCGTAAGTTTCAGCCCGGCAAAAATATCGCCGAGCGAGGAGGGGACGACCAGCTTGCAGAAAATCTGCCACTTTCTGGCCCCTAATGTGCGCATCAAATTGATCTGATCCTCATCCACGCTCATGGCACCCTTGTAGGCGATCACCAGCGCCACCACCACCACTGACAATGTGGACATCGCGACCTTGGAAGCCAGGCCGGTACCAAACCAAATAATCGCAATAGGCGCGAGTGCCACGATGGGAATCGAGCCGATGGCAACGATATAGGGCTGAACAATTTTCGAGATGAATCGGGAATACCACAAGGCCAAACCGATCACGGTTCCAATCAAATTGCCCAGGCCGAATCCGAGCAAAGTCTCACCGCCGGTGGTCAAGGTATCGACCAGCAAACTCCCATCCATGGCCATTTTGATGAAATGATCCAGAATAGCGCTCGGCGAACCGAACAAAAATGCGTTGAGTTTGGCTTTGCCGGTTGCCATTTCCCATGCCGTGATGAGAAGTGCCAGCAGGGCCACTTGCCAGAACACAATCAGCAACCGGTCGGTGTTGATTCCGGAATTCTTCATCCGGTTTTTTAAACGCTGGTACGAGTCAGCCATTATTCCCCCGGACTTCCAATTGACTCCAGATCAATCGCACCAGATCCGTGAACTGGGGTGCGCGCCGAGCCGCCATCATGTCGGTGCGGTCAATGCCCAGATTGACGGCGTGCACGTCACGGATGCATGACGGGCGATGCGACAAAACCACCACACGGTCTGACAGCGACACCGCTTCTTCAACGTCGTGGGTGATCATCAACAGGGAGCGGCCCTCGCTGCGGACCAGCCTGGCCATATCACTCTCCAGCAGCAGTTTGGTCTGGAAGTCCAGCGCCGCAAAAGGCTCGTCCAATAACAAGACCTCTGGATTCGTGACGAGTGTGCGCGCCAGTGCAATGCGTTGCCGCATCCCGCCGGATAATTTCGACGGGTAGTAGGTGTGAAAGGCACTCAGCCCAACCTTGTCGAGCATGTCAATCGAGCGCTTGTGTATCTCAGCAGGCGAGTTGTTTTTTAACTCCATGCCCAGCTGCACATTGCCCAAGGCGGTTCGCCAGGGCAGCAGCAAATCTTTTTGCAGCATGTAACCCACCCGCTCCGGCATGCCAGCCAGCGGCTTGCCACGCCAGGTCACTGCGCCGCTGCTCAGCGGCAACAAGCCGCACAGCATATTCAGCAAGGTCGTTTTGCCGCAGCCTGAAGGCCCGACAACGCTGACCACCTCGCCGGGGTAGAGTTTCAAGGAGACATCTCCGATCACCGCGTTATCCACACCGTTGTGGGAATACGTTTTCGAGATATTGTCCGCAACCAGCAGAGGCAATGTCTTGTCCAGGCTCATGGTGTGAAACGGCGGTTGATGGCGCAGATTGCAGATGAATCCCGGAGCCGGGATTCATCTGCATGGGACGGCGACAGGATTACTTGACCGTCTTCGCAGCAACCTCTGCGTAGCTGTTGTCAATAATGTCCTTGAACGGAATGGTGCCCTTCACGTTACCCAGATACTTCTGCATCTTCATCAGGTTTTCCCATTGCTTGGGATCGGTTTTCACCGACTGCGCAGGAATCTTGAACTGAAGCTGCATATCCATTGCCTTGTTCACCACATCAGCGGCCAGATCTGGAAACTCTTTGCGCGCAACCTCTTTGGCGAAATCAGGCTTGGCGTAGGTCATGCGCGAGGCTTCCTCAAATGCACTGACCAAGGCTTGTACGATTTTTGGGTTGGCTTTCGCGTAATCCGGCAAGACCATGATGCCGGTATTGCAGAAGGGGCCCATATAGCTGGCAAAGTCAAAAACCACTTTGGCTCCTTGCGACATGGCACTGGCAACACCTGGTTGGTAAGCGACCGCCATATCGGCTTGGCCGGCGAGCATGGCGGCGATTTCGGTTCCAGGATTCACCTCCAAAATTTTGGTATCAACTTTGGGCTTCAGGCCGTTGTCTTCCAGCATTTTTTTGGAGACCGAGAAATTGGTATTGGGTTCCGGTGACGTGACAATCGTCAGACCTTTGAATTTCTTGGGGTCCTTGATGACATCCAGGTTTTTCGACACACCGAAATAGTGGGCCCGCTGGATCACGGTGCCGACCACAATGCCGGGGCCGCCTTGCTCTCTCGACATCTGCACCATGGTGGCGTCGCCAATGGCAAACTGCGCTGATTTACCCAGAACTGCCGCAAAGGCTTGGGTATCTCCGCCAGCGGCACTGACTTTCAGCTTCAAGCCATGTTTTTCAAAAATACCGGCATGCTGGCCCACGTATAAATTGATGTAGCCCAGGTTGTGAACGGCTTCGACGAAGTTAATCTCCGTCAATGCCGCTGCCTGTGTCTGCATACCGGCTGTCATTGCCATGGTGATCATGGCCGCTTGAACTAAAAACTTTCTCTTCGTTTTCAAGGATGAACTGGAACTGATATTTTGCACAATAAACTCCTGTTGATGAATGGAAAACTAACACCGTCCGACGCCAGATTGCTCTGTACCCCATGCTTGTCCGGACCCCTCTTCAATCCGGACTAACTTCTGAGCGAAAAGGCCGCTAGCCTTGCAGCGGAGCTGCATTAACTGATTTTGGACAGCAAAGCGCATGCCATACTGAAACTGCGTATTCGGCACGCTCTAAGCTCAAAGAAATGTTCGCGAGCACCGATGCAGTGCACAGTCGTTCAAGACTTGCACCCATATTGCACAGGCTGGGCGCCGCTGACGAGCCATGAATCTCGCGCAGCTGGGCGGCGTTGGCCAGCTATGGATCCTGATAACCCGGGGACTATTCAGTCCTCCACTACCTTACAAATCCGATGCCACAACTTTGGGGCATGCCCCTGGCATCAACAATCAGTACAAACCCTTTGAAATTGATCAAAGTGTGAAATATATTGAGCGGATCGATCATTGCGGTGCAGCTAACTTCGTGACCGCAACTGGTTGAGGTTGGCTGCTTGCCGGTTCGACGCGGTGATATGGGCTTCCAACCAGCGCCCCAAATGGATGGCTGTGCGCTGAGCGCCGTCCTGGATCTGGTGCCGGCAACTGGTGCCATCGGCCAGCACCCAGGCATCGGGCTGCTGGCGGATCGCCGGCAGCAGGCTGA